>CBFGXV010000063.1:0-8710 GCA_965652755.1 uncultured Chryseosolibacter sp.
GTCTACCGTAAACGGAAGCAAAACACTAACCCCTCCGCCGTTTGTGACGGTAATGGTCTTGACACCACGGGACCACGCTCTTTCCCTCACCTGGTTGACCAGGTCTATTACTTCCGTTGTCGGTCCGTTCTTTAGCTCATTCTCTGCTTCTGCGTACATCAATACAACATCTGTGTATCGAAGGATGGGAACATTCTGAGGTGTGGTAGTCGGTGCCTTGGGCAAAAGTGTCTCATACTCTCTCCTCCATTTGGCGGGTCTCATCCCATATTTTGCCAGTTCCGTGGTCGGCGGAGGGGTTAGTGTTTTGCTTCCGTTTACGGTAGACACGGTGTAACCGAAGTGAGCAATGCTGAACCATTTTCTCAGGTCGCCCGGCTCAAAGCTGTTGTAGAATTTAGCTGTGATGCTCATATATGAGTCGGCTCTTCCCGTCGCAGACGTTACAAGGGAAGCAGGACCGTTGATCCATCCCTGATTGGTGGTCTCGATGTATTGATCTGTTCGGTTGCCACTGAACTCCGCTTCCCAAATGCTTTCCTTAATATCGTACTTGTCGCCGGCGAGGTTCTTGAATATCTGGGGGTAGCTCGGATTTAACTGATGAACAGATGCATCGATCACCATCTTGGCCCATTTGCTTGCCTCAGCATATCCGTTCGGATCCTTGAGTGGCTCACCTGCCATGTGCAGGTTCACGCGCGCCAGCATGCCTCTCACTGCCGACTTGCTGATCTGCCCGCCAAAGCCGATGGTCGTGATCTCCGGAACAAGGGGCTCGGCGGCAGTCATGTCGGCGATGATGCGGTCGTAAACTTCCCGGATCGAAGCGCGCGGCACATCAACATCGACAACTGATGTTGTCGGGCCGTCGAACACAGGGACGTCGCCGTAGTACTGCACCAACTGAAAATAGAAATAGGCGCGCAGGAAAAGTGCTTCGCCGCGAACCTGATCCCTGAATGTCTGATCAATTTCCGGGTTCTTGTCAACATTGGCGAGAACCACGCTGGCGCGATTGATGCCGTTGTAGAGATTCGACCAGTATCCGCTGTTGTAAGGGTCTGCCGACGAAAAGTTGTAATTCCATGGGCCTGTAGTGAGGGTGGATCGATTCATATAACCGATGTCCCCTTCCCACGCGAGTAAGTAATTAGCCCATGAACCGAACAAGGGAGACTGTCCCAGAATATCGTAGATACTCGCGCGGGCGAAGTTCAGCTGATCTTCAGTTTCGTAGTAATTCGAGGGAGACAGGAAATCCGTAGGTTCAGTCTCAAGGATGTCCTCACACGCGCTGCTTCCCAACAGGAAGACGAGGATCAATATAAAATATTTTTTATTCATCGCTTTTAGGATTATAAGTTAGAACTCTGCTTTGATGCCGAACACGATGGTTCTCGCCTGCGGATAGGCAGAGAAATCAAAACCGGGAGTAAGGATCGGATTACGCGTTGACACTTCGGGATCCAATCCTGAGTATCGCGTCCATGTATACAGGTTCTGCGATGCTACATTCACGCTCAGGTGGCTGAAGTATCGCAGACTTTCAAGGATCTGTGCAGGCAATGCATAGCTTAAAGAGACAGTCTTCAGTCTGAGGAATGAACCGTCTTCAACCACGCGCGAAGAGTGCACCCCGATGGGACCCTGGCCGCGTGTGCGGTAATTCTCATTTGTAGGATTTTCAGGAGACCAGCGGTTTGCATAACTCGCAAACTGGTTCATGTTAGCCCTGCCGTTGCTATTGCCCTCGAGTGACAACCTGTTCGCATTGTAGATGTCGTTGCCATACGATCCCTGTAAAAACACGTGCAGGTTGAACCCTTTATAAGCAAGGTTGTTGGCGAAGCCCCCTATAAACACAGGCTGTCCCCTGCCGATGATGGTTTTGTCATTTACGTTCACGACACCATCGCCGTTGAGATCCCTGTACTTGATGTCACCGGGCTGTATGGTATTTCTCAGGGCGCCGTTTGTCGGAACCGAACTCTTCAGGATGTAAACGTTCGGGGCTGGATTATCAAAATCCTCGTACTGATAATTACCCTCCCATATGTATCCGATCATCATTCCGGCGGGTTTGCCGATCTCCGACATGTAGAGGGGCGAGTTGAACTGCGACTCGAAACCCGCGATGGATTGCAGGCTTTGCTGCCCCCTTGTCAACGCCATGATCTCATTCTCATTGAAGCTGATGTTCAGGTGACTGTCCCACTGAAGTCCGCTCGCCGAAGCAGATGTCAGATTCACAGTATGCAGTGTGATTTCCAACCCTCTGTTTCTGAGCTTACCTATGTTTTTTACTGCTGACGAGAAGCCGGTCGTCGGAGGAAGCGCTGCATCCAGCAGCAGATCTTCCGTGACTTTCTCATACACGTCTACTTCCAGGCCGATCCGGTCATTGAACAGACCGAGCTCGTACCCGAGATCAACCGTCGTAACTTTTTCCCATCGCAGCGAAGGGTTTCCGACAGCTGAAACATATACAGCGCCGATTGGCGTCTGATTATTGAAAGAGTAGCCGTGAAGACTTTGCGTTAAACGCGGATATGTATCGAAGTCACCGACGCGGTTGTTTCCGATCGACCCATAGCTCGCCCGCAGTTTAGAAGTTGAGATAAACGGGAAGGTCTTGTTGAAAAAGTCTTCCCTGTCCATATTCCACGCAATCGCTCCGCCGGGAAAATATCCCCAATGGTCAACAAACTTCGACGACCCGTCTGCACGGTAAGTTCCGGTCAGGATATACTTTGATTTGTAGTTGTAATCCAGTCTTCCGGCATAGGAAAGCAGCGTGTTGACACCGGAACGCGCGACAGGGTCATACGGAAGACCTTCCTCCAGTCCATTCATGCCCAGGTTTTCATTGGGAAGCTGTCTGCCTGAATATCCGTTCACCTCGGATTTATATCCGTTGATCGCAAAAAGTCCCAGAGCAGTAATGGTGTGATCATTATTGAAGGTCTTTGTATAATTCAGGGTATTCTCGGTCGAATAGCTGTTGTTGTTAAAATACCTCACCATACCATTGACGCCGTTGACGTTGCTGGGATTGTGCGGACTTCCCTGGGAAGTTTTTGAGTTGTAAAACCGGTCCCAGCGAATGGCCTCGCGGAAAACGCCACCTGTGATTTTCAGAAAAAGATCTTTCGTGAAGTTGTATGTGACGTGGGCGTTTGCCTGCAACAGATTTGTGGTATTGAACTGGTGCTGATTCTCCAGGTCGATAAACGGATTGACCCTGAAATCAGAATTGTTTACTGCATCTTCGTCCACTAGCTCGTTGAGCAGGTCGTCTCCTTCAGGCGTGATCGGGCGGTATGCCCACGTGCGGAAAAGCACATAACTCGAGGGACTTGAGTTGCCTGCCCCCTGGTTGAGCACCTGACCATGCGAAGTCACGCCGCTGTAGTTAGCGGTTATCCCCGTCTTGATCTTGTTGCTGATAGTCTGGTCCAATGTGATACGCCCCGTGTAACGCTTCACTCCTGTATTGAGGATCACACCTTCCTGGTCATAGAGTGAACCTGAGACTGCGTACTGGGTTTGTTCGCTGCCGCCTCTTATCGCAAGGTTATGGATCTGCACCGATCCGGTGCGAATGACCGCATCCTGCCAGTCGATGCCTTCAACGTTCCTGTAATCCTCGAGCGTTTTTTCGTCGGCGAAATAAGCCGGTGTGCTGAAAGAGGTGGGGTTGAGTTCCATTTGATACTTGACAAATTCGTACGGGCTCATCACTTCCATCGTCTTCGTGATCTCCTGAAGACCGTAAGAACTGTTCAAGGTCACAACGGGCTTGCCGACAGATCCTCGTTTGGTCTGGATGAGGATTACGCCATTCGCCGCCCTCGATCCGTATACTGCCGTAGACGACGCATCTTTCAGGATCGTAATCGATTCAATATCTTCCGGGTTCAGTGTGGCAGGATCAAGATCTTCTATCGGGAATCCATCGATCACAAACAGGGGGGATGTGCTTTGTGTCAGCGAACCTGCTCCCCTGATCACAATATTCATTCCGCCTCCGGGCTGTCCATCCGTTGCAGAAACCCGTACTCCGGCTACGCGACCAGCCAGGGCCTCGGAAAAAGAGGCCACCGGCGCAATGGCCATTTCACCGACGTTGACCTGCCCGACCGACCCCGTGAGATCTGTCTTGTTCACCGATCCGTAACCGATGATGACAACTTCCTCCAATGACTTTACGTCTGACTCCAGGACCACATCAACTACCGACCTTCCGCCGACCGCCACTTTCTGCGATACATAGCCGATGAATGAAAATACAAGTGTCTGATTGCCATCCTGTGTCTGGATGGAATAACCTCCGTTTGAATCCGTCACCGTGCCGAGCGTGGTGCCCTGAATCGAAACGTTTGCGCCAGGGATGGATTCGCCATCCTGGTTCGTGACTTGTCCCCTGACAACAAGGCCCTGGGAATGCGCATGAAACGTGACCATAAATGCAATGGTCACCAACAGCCATCTGCAGAAATGCGGACTGACTCTCAATGGTAATTTTTCGTTCATACTTACTTTGGTTGGGTGGATAATGGTAAAGACATCTATTAACTAAACATGATATTTATTCGTTATGGTGTCCATTCCTCATGCATGCTGATCCGGAATGTCGCGCCCTCTTCAAAATCATAGAAGTAACCCTGATCGTAATCCTTTGGTACGGTGGCCGTTCTGACCACCATGTCGCCTCCCTTGAAACCGCGAACAAATGAGATCGGCCCGCAAAATATTTTTGTGTGATTCCCCTCGCGCTGAATGGATCTTATTGTGTAGGATGCATCGCGCTCCCCCGATGCATCAACCATCATCTGCTGTCCGATCAATTTGCCGTCAGCAGGCAGCTTCTGATCAACAATGATCCAGCCGCCGCCTTTTAATTCCTTGTTCATCGTGACAATCTTTCCCGTGATGGTTCCGGGAGAAGTGAGGCGGAGCTTCCTGAACTTCAATTTCGTTCCGTCTATAAGGATGGCCTTCTTCACTGCTCCGCCGTGTTCGCGGACGAATGCGGATGTTCCGTTTATTTCGATCTTGTTCCCGGCCCGCATGGTGGTATTGCCTGAAAGGCCCTGAAACACATAGTCGGTGCTGCCATCAAGAAATTCGATCTGCAGGGCAACATAATCACCTTTGTCATCATCAAGGCGCTTCACGGAGCGGATGAACGGATCCTTGTGATAGGGTTCGATCACCGAAACAAAAGTGCTGTTGAGATTCTCGCCGTTTCTATGGACAAGGGCATAACCGAGGCGTTCGGGATTTCCCGGTTTATTCTGCGGAGGATCGCCATCAGCCAGCGAGACATCTGTAGCCGGACCAGACATATGCAGCCGCAGGTGGGTATTTTCCTTCAGGCCGCGATAACCGGCACGCGCCTTCCAGTCGAGTTTGAAGTCTGAAAAAGGAGCCGGATCTTTCCGGATGTTGTACAAATGAGAATAACCGATTGGAAAGTCTTTGGCCCACTCGCCCTTCGGGACATCTTTTCCGGCATACGTGCCTCCCTCCTGCCTTTGCAGGTTTAATCCGGAAGGTGTCACTTCTCCCGGAGGTCCATGAAAACTATACACATGATCGTTCCCGCCGCGAACGCGGAAGATGTCTACAACGTATGCGCTATTGGCACCGTTGACACTGTCTGCCTGCACCAGAAACATAGTACGCGTATATTCATCCAGCTGCGGATAAGCTTTTTTGCCGTCCAGCTGTACAAGACCAAAACCCTTCAGTTGTTTAAATATCTTCGCATGGCCTCCCCAAACTTCCTTCTGCGGTTTTCCATCAACAAACACGGTGTTGTGCGATATCGTACTCCCCGTCCATTCCGTGTTGCTCGGCCACCGTGTCGCAAATTCCGGATAACCGTGGTCGGGCGTCATCCAGTTGCCGAAAGCAAAAAGGTCGTAGTTGAGCATGTCGGGATGCGCATGCATGCCTGTTCTTCCATAGTTGCAGGCCAGGGCAACGCTATGGCTACTGGTTCCGACTTCCAGTAACGCCAGACCGAAGCCGCTCATCAGATAGCCCCCTTGCGGCCGGGGCCCCGCCTTCGAACCGATCTCCCCGATCTCGCGACTTAATGCGTCGGGGTCTGCAGAATAGATATCGCGCCCCAGACCAGCAGCTGAATTTCCATTGGCGCGGTACGCGGCGATAGCGATCTCCGGATCACGCGTAAAATAATAGCCCAGCGCCATGAAACCTGGATCAACAAGGTTCGTGGTCACCAGCCCGGTAGCCCCTGAGTCGCCTATATTGGGAATCGCCACACCCAATGCAGCCATCCGGTACGCGGCGAGGAACGCGGCCCTGAACTGCGGATAGTCAGCGAAGATGTTGTTGCGGGTATAGGTCGGGTAGCCTGACAGCCACGTTCCCAATCGCGTGATGAGCCTGCCCCACATTAATGCATATCCGGGCGCGCCCTCGTTCGAAGTCCCGTCGCGATCAAACTGACTTATCATCAGACCGGGAATCGCGCCGCCATCCGGCTCGAACAACCACTGAAGCCATTTGCTGGTTTGTGGTTCTGTGTTCAGGGCTATCGCACACATTGCAACAGCCAGCTGATGCATGCCCTGGTTGCCGCGGATCTGCCTCGACATAACCGCATCGAAGGCCGTGTGCAGGATGCGCTGATCAACATTCCGGATGAATTGTTCGCGACTTCCCTTCGCGCCGGGCAACCGATACTTTTGGGACTTTCTCTGCAGGAAAGCGAAGAGTTCGGGGGAGTCCAATGTTCCGCTGAGGATCTTGTCATACGACTCCGCGAAATGTTGAACGACTTCCGTTTCCCAGATGGAGCCTGCGATCTTGCCGAGATGCGTGCCACCGTCGGAATGGTACCAGCCTTTATCGGCGTATGGTTTCCAGTCCATGTCAGGATAAACGTCTGCGATGCGGTCAAGAAGAATAGCTGCCTTGTGTGCATAGCGCTTATCTCCCGTGTAAAGAAATCCATCGGCGAGCGCTTTGAGCCCGTCGTTCAGGTAGGTCCAGTATTTCCACGTGTAGTACCCGATGAATCGGTGACCGCGTCCATTCACGTCGATGTAACCGAAGCCATCATCTACGCCAAACTTATGCAGGGGATCCCGGGGATCGGGATGCGCCTCGTTAAACAAGAGCGTCGTATCTCCCTTATCGGGATCAAAGACCCCTTGCTCATTAATAGCGCTGCGGTAATATTTTCCAAAGTCGTTTGTTGGAAAGACAGCCTGGCACGAAGGGCAGGTGAGCTTCCACGGTTGATTAACAAAATCAGGTTGATAGGGATAGTTTCCATATTGACGGATGGAGTCGCCGCACTGCAAACATCCGAGAGACTTTGGCCCGGAAGTCAGTCTGTCGAATGTCACATCGATACAACGGGGAAGATCCTGCCCGGGTACCATTGACCATAGTTCCTCATCGGAGATCGCAAGCCAGGGGTCAGCTTTGCTGATTGCAGCCTCTTTCAGTTTCTGCGCCCACTCAAAAGCGCGCGCGTTATTGCGGAGGTTGTTGATCTTGTCCGACGTGTAATATCCACCGTGTGTCCTTTTCGGACCGCTATCGCTGCGGTTGACGGAATGGCGCGCATTGGCTGCGGGTGATTGGCCGTAAACACCGGCAATTGCGAACACGGAAGTGACGGTGAGTAATGCGATGGCAAATGTTCGCGATAGTTCAGGGACCGGTATCATGGGCTTTGGCGTTGAATATCAGCTATTTATCATACTCCGGGCACGTGCCCGTAAATTGCAACCAATGATCATTTATCTTGCGGACTTCTGTGAGTCCGGCTACTATTAACTCTTCGGTGTATAGAGTTACAGCTTCAGGAATCTTTTCAGATTGCCCGATCGCAATAATTCTTTCGTCGGCTCATCCGCCTCGTTTTCTCGCAGTGACTCAATGCGCAACAAACCGGTTACATCATCGAGGATCGGCGCGTGGGTGCCGAAACAGAACTTGTCCGTTCCATAAGTTTTCAGCAGGGCTCCAAGGTCCACCAGGGCGCGGCCGGATGTATCCATAAGCACATCCGCTTGCCTGAACAGACGCGTTTCCTCATCCGGAAGTAAAGGACTGTTCGCAACGTTCAGGATCAGATATTTCGCGTCCGGAACTGCTTTCACGATCGGCACAACATCCTTCAAAGCCCATTCTGCTTTTCTTTCGAGATCCATCCACGAACTCGGGCGGCTGTCGACCATTCGCAACGACATGGCTACTGGAAGGTCCTTGTCCCGCGCGCGTTTCGCAAGTTCCAGGCAGGCCGGATTTGTGAGCTCATATCCATGGTACTGTGGATACAACCGAACTCCCTTCATCCCCATCTCTTCGATACTCATGCGAAAATGATCACGCCACGAGGCATAGATGGGATTGATCACGGCAAAGGGAATAAAACGGTCCCTGAAACTCTTTTCAGAGTTGATCTCCTTAAAGAGTTCTTCATTGGCGAGCTGAGGATTTTTGTAAAATATCCCGTTCATGTTGCTCACTACAGACAGATCGACGCCAAAACGCTTCATCCGCGCCAGCCTGCCTTCGCAGCTGTTGTATCTTCGTTGCCGGAATGGCCAGTGTCCGATATAAGTATTGGCATCAAATAACATGTCTGCCTGCTTTTCTTAAGATGTTGTTATAATTGTCAAAGAAGATCTTTTTTCGCTGTGAGTCTTCGAGATTCGCG
>CBFGXV010000064.1:0-8704 GCA_965652755.1 uncultured Chryseosolibacter sp.
TCTCATCCTTGCCGTGATTCTTTTTCAGGTCGAGGAAGTCAAAAATGTCTGCGTGCCATGGCTCGAGGTAAACCGCGAAGCTTCCCTTGCGTTTGCCGCCACCCTGGTCGACATAACGCGCTGTCATGTCAAAGTTGCGGAGCATGGGAACGATGCCATTCGAGCTTCCCCCTGTGCCCTTGATGTAGCTTCCCTTAGCCCGTATGTTGTGGATGCTTAGCCCGATGCCTCCCGCGGATTGCGAGATCTTCGCGCACTGCTTCAACGTGTCATAAATACCATCAATGCTGTCATCCTTCATCGTCAGTAAGAAGCAGGATGAGAGCTGCGGCTTCGGAGTGCCTGCATTGAATAATGTCGGAGTTGCATGGGTGAACCATTTCTCCGACATGAGGTTGTATGTTTCAATAGCGGCGGGGACATCACTGCCGTGAATCCCTACGGCTACACGCATGAGCATATGTTGCGGCCTTTCAACGGTTTTTCCGTCGATCTTCATCAGGTAAGAACGCTCCAGCGTTTTGAAACCGAAAAAGTCATAGCTGAAATCGCGATCATAAATAATCGCTTCGTCGAGCTCTGCCGCATGCTCCTTGATCACCTTCCAGGTTTCCTTTGAGATCAGCGGTGCATTCTGACCGTTCTTCGGATCAACATGCTGATACAACCGTTTCATCGTGTTGGAAAACGACTTGCTTGTCACCTTGTGAAGATTCGACACGGCTATACGCGCGGCAAGTTTTGCGAAGTCAGGGTGCCGGGTTGTCAATGTCGCCGCAATTTCTGCAGCGAGGTTGTCCAGTTCCTGAGTGGATACGCCATCATAGAGGCCATTGATAACTTTCATGGCCACTTCTACCGGGTTAACGAACTTTGGGTCTAGCCCATAGCAAAGTTTTTCAATTCGCGCGGTGATTTTGTCAAACTTTACTGATTCTCTGTGTCCGTCACGTTTTACTACAAGCATCTTCGGATAGGGTTGTTGTGATAAGAAAGTTTAAAAAGTGATTGAATGTAATTAAAAATCTTCGTTCAATGAAAACTTTGGTGAAGATTCTTTTTCCGTGCTGTTCATCACGCCAGCCTTTTGATACTCAGCAACTCGTTTTTCGAAAAAGTTAGTCTTTCCTCTCAAGGAGATCATATCCATGAAATCGAATGGATTAGTCGCATTGAAAATTTTTGTGCCGACCAGTTCGTTTGTCAGGCGATCAGCAACAAATTCAATGTATTGACGCATCTGCCCTGCATTCATCCCGATGAGGTTTACCGGAAGCGCATCGGTTACAAATTCTTTCTCGATCTCGACAGCGTCTCTGATTATCTCGATAACCCTTTCCTTAGGGAGTTTGTTGACGACGTGCTTGGTGTACAGGTGACAGGCAAAATCACAATGCAATCCTTCATCGCGGCTGATCAGCTCGTTGGAGAAGCTTAAGCCTGGCATCAGTCCGCGTTTTTTCAACCAGAAAATCGAACAGAATGATCCTGAAAAAAATATTCCTTCAACCGCTGCGAATGCAACAAGGCGTTCCGCAAAATTTCCCTTGTCAATCCAGCGCAAAGCCCACTCGGCCTTCTTCTTCACGCAATCCATGGTTTCAATGGCGTGAAATAATTTGTCTTTTTCTTTCGGATCCTTGACATACGTATCGATCAGCAGCGAATACGTTTCGGAATGGATGTTTTCGATGGCGATCTGAAATCCATAAAAAAACTTTGCTTCGGTGTACTGCACCTCTGCAACAAAATGCTCTGCGAGGTTTTCGTTTACGATCCCATCGCTTGCTGCGAAGAAAGCCAACACATGGGTGATGAAATGGCGCTCGCCGTCGTTAAGACTCTCCCAGTCGCGAAGATCCTGGCTCAGATCGATCTCCTCAGCCGTCCAGAAACTGGCTTCAGCCTGCTTGTAGAATTTCCAGACGTCATGGTGACGGATAGGGAACAATACAAAACGATCCTTGTTTTCTCTCAAAATCGGTTCTTCACTCATGGATGCTTGGCTCATAATCACGATAGGTTTTTAGGTTACCCAAAATATGTAAACAGATAACTGGCGTCGGCCTTATCTGGTTTCTTTACTGTAAATTTTTCCTGGCTTTGAGAGGGTGGCGTGATTTCGCCCCCGGTCAGCGTCAAGTGTACAAATGAAAAAAATGAAAGCCATAATTCAAAAAGTGCGATTTCAAGCTGATTTCCTTATTTGTGGATAACTTGTTGATAGTTTGTGGAATTATAAGTGGTTGTAAAATAGCCGTTTAAAAGCCCATTGGTTCATGCAAAGGTTCGGATTGACGACTGGTCCGCGTAAGCGAAAAAAAATTTTGCCGCCGCTGTGGGCAGCCTCCTCCAGAAAAAATCAATACGGGGTGTTATTTAAATCACAATTTTCTTACCTTTGCAGTCCTATTTTTGAAAAAGATATGTACGCAATCGTAAACATTGCCGGAAAACAGTTCAAGGTGGCTAAAGATCAATACATCTATGCTCCGAAATTAGACGGTGAAGCAGGCTCTTCCGTGAGCTTTGACAACGTGCTTCTCGTTGATAACGGTGGCTCGATCGATATTGGCGCCCCCACTGTCAAAGGAATCAAAGTTGCAGGTAAGATCCTGGAACACGTAAAAGGCAACAAAGTGATTGTCTTTAAGAAGAAACGCAGAAAAGGTTACCAGGTGAAGAACGGCCACCGCCAGCAATTCACAAAGGTTCAGATCGAAAGTATCGGGTAAGGCCCCGCTCCCTAAGGAAGCGGAAGCCCGGCGGGAATTTTACGTTTTTGTTTAATAAAAATTTTTATGGCACATAAGAAAGGCGAAGGTAAAGTAAAGAACGGCCGCGAATCGGAAAGCAAACGGTTAGGTATCAAGATCTTCGGTGGTCAGAAAGTGATTGCCGGCAATATCATCGTACGCCAGCGCGGTACAAAACATCACCCGGGACAAAATGTAGGGATCGGTAAAGACCATACATTGTTTGCCCTCACTCCTGGAGTCGTGGTATTTAAAAAAGGTCGCGAAAACAAATCTTTTGTATCGGTTCAGCCGGTTGCTGAAGCTTAATCACTGCCACAGGTATTGCAAAAGGCCGGTTTCTGATGGAAGCCGGCTTTTTTTATAACCAACTTGGACCATCCATGAAATTGAATAATACAATTTTGCTCCAGACCGCGCGCAAACTCCCGGCTGACCGCACGCCGGTATGGCTCATGCGTCAGGCTGGCCGGGTGCTGCCGGAATATCGCAAGGTCCGTGAAAGCGCGGGTGATTTCAAAACACTCGTAAAAACTCCGGAGCTGGCGGCGGAAGTCACCATCCAGCCGGTCGAAATTCTTGGCGTTGATGCTGCGATCATTTTCTCTGACATCCTCGTAATCCCTGAAGCCATGGGCCTCAATTACGAAATGGAAGAGAAGCGCGGACCGATATTTCCGAAGAAAATCTCTTCGCCTGCGGATCTTAAATCATTGCATGTCGCCCGCAGCGAGGAACTCGGTTACGTACTTGATGCCATCCGGCTGACAAAGCGCGCCCTCAACGGAAAGGTCCCCCTCATTGGATTTGCAGGCGCACCATGGACGATCTTTTCCTACATGATCGAAGGTAGCGGAAGCAAAACCTTTAGCGCTGCCAAGAAAGTGCTGTATACTAGCCCGGAGTTTGCACACCAATTGCTCGCCATGATCACCGATAGCACTATCAATTACCTGCGGGCTCAGGTAGAAGCGGGTGCCGACATCGTCCAGATCTTCGACTCGTGGGCGGGTATACTGGGCCCGGAGCAATACAATGAGTTTGCATTGCCATACATCTCGCGCATTTGTGATGCGGTTGAAAACGTCCCGAAAATTGTTTTCGCAAAAGGAGCTTTCTTCGCCCGTGAAAAAATGAATGGCATTGCCTGTGATGTTGTTGGACTCGACTGGAACATGGACATTCAGGAGTCAAGAAACCTCATGCCTGGCAAAGTACTACAGGGCAATCTCGATCCCTGCGCGCTCTACGGATCCTTCGACGATGTCAGGAGAGAAACAAGAAAAATGCTGAACGCCTTCGGGAGCTCCGGACACATCGCTAACCTCGGACACGGGTTGTACCCCGACACGGAGGTAGATAAGGTGAAGTGTTTTATTGATACCGTGAAGGAGCATACCTGGTAAGTTTCAAGGACGCGCGGTTTCATCTCGCAGAGCGGACAGTTTGTTATCCCGTCGCAGGGATGGGTTTTTGTCCGGAAAAGCAATTATTTGGGCGACAGCGGACGCCCCATGCGCTATTAATTCTGCAGCATTTTCAGCAGCGTACTGATCCGCATTTTGAGATTACGCCTGTCGATTATGAAATCCAGGAACCCGTGCTCCAGAACGAACTCGGCGCTTTGAAAACCTTTTGGCAGATCCTTGCCAATGGTTTCGCGGATGACACGTGGACCGGCAAAGCCGATCAAAGAGCCTGGTTCGGCGATGTTGAAGTCGCCGAGCATGGCATAAGATGCTGTTACCCCACCCGTTGTAGGATCGGTGAGCAGTGAAATGTAGGGAAGTCTCGCCTTGTCAAGCTGGGCGATCTTAGCGGATGTCTTTGCCATCTGCATCAGTGACAATCCCGCTTCCATCATCCGCGCGCCACCGGAGCGCGATATCATCAGGAAGGGCTTTTTCTTTTTCAGACTATGATCCATGGCCCGCGCTATCTTTTCACCAACGACGGAACCCATCGACCCGCCGATGAATGCGAAATCCATACAGGCGATTGTAACGTCGATGCCATTCATCTTCCCATACGCTGTACGAACAGCGTCTTTAAGACCGGATTTTTCCTGCGATTCTTTTATGCGCTTTGGATAAGGCTTGTTGTCCTTGAAGTGCAGCGGGTCCGCCGGCTCCATGTTGGCGTCAAGCTCCGTATATTTATTGTCGTCAAAAAGGACTTCGAAATACTCCTCCGAACCGATCCGGACATGAAAATCCTCCTCGGGAACTACGTACGCGTTTTTCTTTAGCTCACGGGTGTGAACGATCTTCCCACCCGGAGACTTGAACCATAAACCGTCCGGAACTTCTCTTTTTGCTTCCGTTGGAGTTAAAATTCCTTTATCGCTGCGTTTAAACCAGGACATATTTAAGTTTTAGTTTTCAACATGCCGGAAGCTCTTCCGGCAAAACGGACTTATGCCAGATCGATGCTCTTGTCGAGATAAACATCCTGAATGGCGGTCAGGATATCAACACCTTCGCTCATCGGACGCTGAAATGCTTTTCTGCCGGATATCAATCCCATTCCTCCTGCGCGTTTGTTAATGACTGCAGTGCGAACGGCATCCGCCAGGTCACTCGCTCCCTTCGACTCGCCCCCGGAACTGATCAATCCCGCCCGGCCCAGATAACAATTGATCACCTGATACCTGCAAAGATCGATCGGATGCTCGGAGCTCAACTCGGAATAGATCTTTTCGTCGAGCTTCCCGTAACTGCTTCCGCCGGTGTTCAACGCTTTATAACCCCCGGTATTTTCGGCAAGCTTTTGTTTGATTATATCGGCTTGAATCGTTACACCCAGGTGATTGGCCTGACCGGTCAGGTCGGCTGAAAGGTGGTAATCTTTTTCTTTCGTCTTGAAGGCGTTGTTGCGGATGTAACACCAGAGTATCGTTGCCATCCCAAGCTCATGCGCTCTTTCAAATGCCGCGGCAACTTCCTGGATCTGACGCGTAGCATTATCAGAACCAAAGTAGATCGTTGCGCCAACAGCCACTGCTCCAAGATTCCAGGCATCTTCCACAGACCCAAACAGGATCTGGTCATGCTTGTTCGGATAGGTGAGTAGTTCATTGTGGTTGATCTTCACAATAAACGGGATCCGGTGGGCGTATTTCCTGGACACCATCCCCAATACCCCGAACGTCGTTGCAACTGCATTGCACCCGCCCTCCATGGCGAGTTTAACAATATTTTCGGGGTCGAAGTAAAGAGGGTTCTTCGCAAAAGAAGCACCGGCGCTGTGCTCTATCCCCTGATCGATTGGCAGAATTGACAAGTAACCTGTATTGGCCAGTCGCCCGTTTCCAAATAGTGTCTGAAGGCTGCGGAGTACCTGCGTATTCCTGTTGCTGGGCACAAAAATCCGGTCGACAAAGTCCGCGCCCGGGGCGTGAAGCAATTCTTTCTTCACCGTTTTACTCTGGTGCTTTAAGAGGGATTCAGCGTCCTTGCCCAGAAGTTCAACTATGTTTTTAGCCATCGATTCGTTCTGTTTTTTCGGGAGGTGACAAAGTTATCAATTATTTAATTGTATGCTAACAATTAAAAAAAGTGCGTTTTTGGGCTATCCGGGGCCTTTAACGGCCTGGTCTCAGGAGGGTTTAAAAACAAAAAACCATTCCGAACGAATCGGAATGGCCTTTATATGTAAACAAGAAACTAGATCTTCTCTTTGATACGCGCAGCTTTGCCATGACGCCCTTTCAGGTAGTTCAGCTTGGCCCTGCGAACTTTTCCGTGTTTCAAAACCTCGATCTTGTCAATCGACGGCGATACAAACGGGAAAATACGCTCAACTCCTATGCCGTTTGAAACTTTCCGGACAGTAAAGGAGGCTCCGTTCCCTTCGCCCCTGCGCTGAATAACTGTACCCTGGAATTGCTGAATCCTTTCTTTGTTTCCTTCCTTGATCTTAACGTGGACGTTAATGGTGTCGCCAGGTTTGAATGCTGGTAATTCCTTCCGATCCTTGGCGAACTCCTGCTCAACAACTTTAATTAAATCAGCCATAAATTCCGATGGTTTTTAAAACGGACTGCAAATATAGGAAAGAGTAGGTAGTTGGCAATAAAAGTTGAGGATTTTCTACTCGCCGCGGAGCAGATCAGGGCGCCTTGCACGCGTGCGTTCCACAGCTTTTTCATGCCGCCAGTCCTCAATTTTCTTTTCATGTCCGGAAAGCAGCACGTCCGGAACGTGCCAACCCTTGTAAACCGCTGGCCGCGTGTACACCGGAGGTGCGATCAGATCGTCCTGAAACGAGTCGCTCAATGCTGAGGTCTCATCAGACAGCACCCCCGGGATCAACCGTACAACAGCGTCGGCAACAACAGCGGCCGCGAGTTCTCCACCCGACAGCACATAATCCCCAATACTGATCTCACGTGTCACCAGATGCTGCCTTACCCGCTCATCCACTCCTTTGTAGTGACCACATAGAAAGATCAGATTCTTCTTCAGGCTCAACTGGTTGGCGATCGACTGTGTCAACTTTTGACCATCCGGACTCATATAAATAATGTCGTCGTAGTCTCTTTGCGCTCTCAGCTCTCCGATACAACGGTCTATGGGCTCGATCATCATCACCATGCCCGCTCCGCCGCCATAAGCATAATCGTCCACTGATTTGTGTTTATCCGTTGCATATTGCCGCAAGTCAATGATATTAACTTTTACCAGCCCTTTCGCCTGAGCCCTTTTTAAAATCGAATCCGCAAAGGGACTTTCGATCAAACGGGGGAGACATGTGATTATGTCGATCTGCATGGATGTAATTTAACTAACCACCAACTGCTCGTCTCTTCCTGATCTAAATTTCTAGATAGCCGTCTGGAAGGGTAACGCTGATTTTCTTCCGGCTCTTGTTTACTCCATCAATGAATGGACTATTGAGCGGTATCAGCACCTCCTTTTCGTTATAACTCACCGACAGTAACTTGTTCGGCCCGGCAGCCACGATCTCCGTGATTTTTCCCAACGCTCCAAGGCTGCTATCGACCACGTCGAAACCAATGACTTCATCGTCGTAAAATTCTCCCCGCCCTGATTTCGGACGGCTACTCTTTGGCAGGTAAAGGGATGATTTTGCGACACGCTGCGCATCCTCAGGCGTATCTACTCCCTCCAGCTTCAGAAAAGCTTTGTTTCCTTTGACAGAGATTGAGTCAATGAAAAAAGGCAAAAGCTTTTCTTTCAATTCAACAAACACAACTTCTATCCCGTCAAAAACGACCGGTGCTTCGGGGTCAAGGGATATAGTCACCTGGCCCTTCAGACCGTGCGGCTTCATTATAAATCCGATCTTGTAACAGGCATCCGTATTCATCTGGCAAACGAGTCAAATAAAAATGCCAATGCACGAGGCATTGGCATTCCTGATCTTAAAATGTGACGATGCTTATTCTGCCTTTGCTTCTTCTGCGGGAGCTTCTGCACCTTCTGCGGGAGCTTCGGCTGCTTCAGCTGCAGGCTGTGCTGCTGCTGCGGCATCCGCGGCTTTCTTGCGGATCGCCTCGGCGCGGGCTTCTCTTACCTTAATCTCAGCTTCTTTCCGCGCTCTTGCCTGAGCTTCCTTGCTCTGAGCATGCTTGTCCGTGGAAGCCTGTACTTTTTCTTCCTTGCTTTTTACCCAGTCAGCCAGTTTGGAATCAGCCTGTTCCTGAGTAAGCGCGCCTTTGATCACACCGATCTGGAGGTGCTTCTTCAGCATTACTCCGCGCAGTGATAACATTGCTTTTACAGTATCTGAGGGCTGAGCTCCTTGCATTAACCAATGAAAGGCGCGATCGTTGTTCAATTCGACCTTCGCGGGAACTGTCAACGGGTTGTATGTTCCTAGTTTTTCAATAAAGCGACCATCGCGTGGTGCTCTGGCGTCTGCGACAACTACATCGTACATCGCCAGTTTTTTACGGCCTCTGCGGGCCAGTCTGATTTTTACCA
>CBFGXV010000065.1:0-8648 GCA_965652755.1 uncultured Chryseosolibacter sp.
GTTTTTATTGTTCTCATCATTTCAATGCGTTTTACGGTTAATGAATTATTAAAGTGATTGGCCAGTCTGTAGTCGGCCGACTCCAATGCAACCCTGGCCAGGAGGCTGCAATATTTATTCACATCAGCGTTTTCGACAGCGCGCGCATCTGCCTCGAACTCGTGAAGTTGAATAAAGTTCTTTTTGTAGGTATTTATAAATGGATTGAACCAGAAGAATATCTTTAGAATATTTATCAGGAGGATATCGAACGAATGCCATTGCCTGGCATGTACACTCTCATGCAGAATGATCTGTTCTTTTTCCTGAGCCGAGAGCTCATGCGCTTTGCCGATAAAAATGAAGTTGAAGAATGAGAATGTTGGTTTGTCTTCAGCGGACTCTGCGATGCGCAGTTTATCTACCTGATAGGTCGTTGAGTTTTTGAAGATTCTCCAGAGTTGGATCATCTGAAGGATTACCAACAGACAGCAAAGGCTCAAACCAGCGTAGTAGGCGACACCGGCATATTTCCAGAAACTGAAAGAAGCTTCCTGCGGTTGCACTTCACCGCTTGCTGTAATCACTACTTCAGGAAGCCAATAGGAGGGAATAAGGCGACTTATCGAAAGGGGTGAGCTTTCCTGGTCAACCTGGACATCGACCAATGGAAAAACGAGGGAAGCTAATATCCCCGCAAGTAAATACATTCGCATGAACCGGAAGTTTGTTTCCTTTCTGAGGAACAGCATGTAGAAAGCCAGGGTCAGCAGGAGCCCAAAATTGGCTTCCAGAATGTAATTAATGATGGCAGTCATAAACGTATTTTAAAGTTGGATCTTCTCAGCGGTCGTCATTTGTCTTTTTTTACTTCCTTCAGGAGCTTCTCCATGTCAGCGGCGTTCATCTTATGTTCTTTCGCAAAAAATGAAACGAGATTCTGAAAGGAGCCGTTGAAGTATCCCTTGATCATGTTGTTGAGATAGAATTTTGTATAACGCTCTTTACTTACAAGGGGGTAATATTCATGCGTTTTTCCGTAGGCCTTATGGCCGATGAAACCCTTGGTTTCAAGGATGCGAACAATGGTGGAGACAGTATTGTAGGCCGGTTTCGGATCGGGCATGTGCTCGATGATATCCTTCACGAAACCTTTTTCAAGTTGCCACAATATCTGCATGACCTGGTCTTCCGCCCGGGTGAGTTCCTTTAGCTCTTTCATTATCACTATGTATTTAGGTATGAAACTAAGAGATTAGTTGTAATAAAGCAAATGTTTTTCAAAATTTTTTTTTCGGGAACCGGGAGGTGGGATGTGAGAGGTGAGAGGTGAGTTGTGAGGGGTGAGTTGTGAGAGGTGAGTTGTGAGGGGTGAGTTGTGAGTAAAAATCCACTCGCACGCTTACTGTCGTCTGTTCAGCAGAATTGATCGAAAAAAGCGAAATACCTTAAGCAGCACTGACGAACTCACCACTCACCATATTCACCATTCTCTCACTCACCACTGACCACTCACCACTCACTACATAGAGTCCGTAAAACAATACGCAATAATATTGGCGCCCATCCGCAGGGCTTGCTGGCGCTTCTCTTCCGGATCGTTATGGACCCGCTGGTCCTCCCATCCGTTTCCGAGATCTGTCTCGAAAGAATAAAAGACCACCAGGCGGCCCTGGTAGATCAAGCCCAATCCCTGCGCTGGCTTTGCGTCGTGTTCATGGATCTTGGGAATGCCACCCGGAAAATTGAACTTCTGATGATAGATCGGATGATCGAATGGTATTTGAATAAGCTCAAGTTCCGGGAAGACCTTCTTCAACTCGAGCCGGATAAATTTATCCAGGCCGTAATTGTCATCGACGTGCAAAAATCCGCCGCCGATGAGGTACTTCCGGAGATTCGCGGCTTCTGCATCGGAGAAGACAACGTTGCCATGCCCCGTCATATAGACATAGGGATAGAGAAAGATGTCCGAGCTGCCAGCCTCCACCACATCCTCTTCCGGATGTATGTTCATTCCCAGCTCCTGATTGCAGAATTTGATGAGGTTCGGCAGGGCAGTCTTATTCGCGTACCAGTCACCACCCCCGTTGTATTTCAGCTTCGCAATTTTGATTTGCGATTGCGCGAATGCACCCGGAATACCGCAGATACACAGTAGAGTGATCAAATATCTTACGTAAGTGGTTACCATATGCCTTTAAAACGACTTAAATGTGTAAAAAATTTTGATTTGTACCGTTAAACCTTTCGACAAAAGGTTTATCTAATTCCAAAACCCAACAAAACAACTGGCATATGATGCTCAAACTAAATGTTTCAAAATTGTCTTCGGTAGCCATGATCGCCGGCGTTCTCATCCTCAGCTCTTGCAAGGAGGATGAGGAACCTCAACGCATCACCCTTCAGGATACTGCGGATCTTACCGATGAAGCGGTGACGGACGCTTATTTCCAGGATATTGACGACATGGCTGGCGTTGCCATAGAATCCCCTTCTGACACTCAATACAGCAGTGGAAGGGTTTCCTCGTCGATCACGATCCAGGATCCGCGTTTTAACTGTGATGGCATTTCCGTTACAATTGTACCCGATGCAAATTCCACGCAGGAAAATCCGAAGGGTGTCCTCACTGTTGATTTTGGAAGCGCGGGATGTACCGACCTGCAAAACAACGTGCGCAAAGGAAAGTTGATCTTCACTTACAATGGTAAAAGATTTATGCCCGGATCCACGGTGGTCACCACAACGGAAAATTATTTCATAAACGGAGTGAAGCTCGAAGGCGTACGCACGCTTACCAATGTGCAAACGAGCACTACCGATGCCCCGCGTTTTAACGTCGTGCTCAGCAATGGCAAAGCGACTTTCCCCAATGCGTTATCTGCTACCCGCGAATCCGACATCACATGGCAATGGAACCGAGCTGTCGATCCGGCGGATGACAACCTCGAGATCGCCGATAACAGCGCGGCATCCGGTACGACGCGTGGAGGCAGACATTATGAAGTTGACGTTGTAGAAGCTCTTGTTTACAAACGCCAATGCGGTATACCGGTGTCTGGCGTGAAGACATACCTCATCGATGGCGAGAAGCATATCAGTATCGATTACGGATCCGGAGATTGCGACCGGGCGTTCAGCATCACGGTGAACGGCGTCACGCGAGAGATAACTTTTTAGGAAAAACTCTCGGGAAACCGGGATTTTTTTTACAGGTTCTTTAGGCAGAAACACATTATATTTGAGCCTGTATGAAGCAATATCTTGATTTGATGAAGGATATCCTCGACAACGGTTCGCAGAAGACGGACCGCACGGGGACGGGGACAATATCGGTTTTCGGACGGCAATTGCGGTTCGATCTCTCGGCGGGGTTTCCGTTGGTGACCACAAAAAAGCTTCACCTGCGCTCAATTATCTATGAGTTGCTCTGGTTCCTTCGCGGGGACACCAATATCAAATTCCTCAAGGATAACGGCGTATCTATCTGGGACGAGTGGGCTGATGAAAATGGCGAGCTCGGCCCCGTCTATGGACATCAATGGCGCAGCTGGCCCGCGCCGGATGGCCGTTCAATCGACCAGATATCGCAGTTGATCTCCCAGATCAAACAAAAGCCGGATTCCCGGAGACATATCGTGACGGCGTGGAATCCCGCAGAAGTTGATAAAATGGCGTTGCCTCCCTGCCACGCACTGTTTCAGTTCTATGTAGCGGACGGAAGACTGTCCTGCCAGCTGTACCAGCGCAGCGCAGATTATTTTTTAGGAGTGCCATTCAACATCGCGTCGTATGCATTGCTGACGTATATGTTTGCGCAGCAATGCGACCTGCTTCCCGGAGATTTTGTCTGGACCGGCGGTGACGTACATCTTTATACCAATCACCTCGAGCAGGCCCGGCTTCAGCTGTCGCGCAAGCCGTTTCCGTTGCCACAGTTGAACATTAAAAGAAAGCCAGGCTCCATCTTTGAATATCAGTTCGGGGATTTCGAGATCGTGAATTACCAGTCGCATCCGTCCATCAAGGCGCCGATAGCAGTTTAACATGGCCCGCCTTGCGGCGGAATCTTGCGACAGGCCTGGCCAGGCAGGTATCCAGCCCTATGGCACGGCCCGGCCGATCAAACCATGCGTTGCTAACCAAAGTTTGATGGCGTGTCCGTGCGGGCGACTGCTCGGCGCTGAAAGCCACTTGCTATGCGGAATTCTCGATTGCCTGTTGATTTAATGTAACTTTGACATCCTTTTATCGACAGATTGCGTATTGAAACCAAATGGCAGAGAAAAGCAGTGTTTTTGATATGATCGGACCCGTTATGATCGGACCGTCAAGTTCCCACACTGCCGGGGTTGTCAGGATCGGCCGCGTGGCGCGTCGTCTGCTCGGCGATAAACCCGAACAGGCAGACATCATCTTTTATAATTCATTTGCCCGGACGTACGAAGGTCATGGAAGCGATCGCGCTGTCATCGCCGGACTCCTTGATTATAAAACAGATGACAAGCGCATCAAGGAAGCGCTTGACATCGCTCCTACGGAAGGCCTGAAGTTCACGTTCAGATCCATTGGCAACGCGTCGGCATTGCATCCGAACACGGTTCGCCTTACGCTGAAAAAAGCCGACCGCACAATCGAAGTGGTCGGAGAAAGCAAAGGCGGTGGCCTCATAAACATTGCCGAATTCAATGGCTTTAAAGCCGACTTCAGCGCAAGTCTTCATACACTGGTGATCACTGCGAGGGATGTGAAGGGTAGTATCGCTTTCATCTCCGATGTTCTGGCGCACGACGACTGCAACATCGCAACGATGTCTGTATCCAGAAAAGGAAAAAATGACATTGCATGCCTGGTAATTGAGATGGATTCGGGACTGAAACGTGTAACATTAGATTATCTGCGCAGTCTTAGCTGGATACAAGAAATAATTTATATACCCGACATCGACCGCTGAAAATGAAACGAAAAGCCCTACTTCTCGTCCTGTTCTTATCCTGCTTCCTTTCAACAATGGCCCAGCAGACCGATACCACAGGGTCCAAAACCGTGTGGACGCTTCAGGAGTGCGTCGATTACGCCCTGGCCAACAACCTCCAGGTGAAACGCGGCGAGCTCTCACTTGAACTCAGCAGCATTGATAAAAGACAGGCAAAACTCGCACTGCTTCCTTTTGCAAATGCATTTGCTTCTTATGGTTACAATTGGGGTCGCGGTATCGACCCTGTTACCAACCAGTTCATTTCATCACAACGCAATGGCTACACGTCGCTGGGTGCAAGCGGAGGTGTGGATCTGTTCAACGGTTTCCGTCTCCAGAACAGCATTAAACAAACCGCGACGGAGTTCAGGGCGACGGAAGAGGATCTTGCAAAGACAAAAAACGATGTTACCCTTAATGTTATCTCTCTTTTTGTAAATGTTGTCTTCAATAAAGAGCTTCTCGAGAACGCGAGGCTGCAGCTCGCCTCCAGTCAGCAACAATTTGAGCGGACGCAAAAACTTGTCGCGGCAGGGTCGCTCCCAAAGTCTAACGAACTGAACCTCGATGCGCAGGTTGCGACAAATGAACTCAACCTGATCAATCAGGAGAATGCACTCAATCTGTCATTGCTTCAGCTTCAGCAGGCGTTGCAGTTACCGGCAACCGATAACTTCGACGTAGAAATACCCGAGATCACAGCCGAAGACCTGATACTCGAGCAAAGCCGTGACGAGATTTTTCAGGTTGCGCGCGGAACGATGCCGGAGATAAGAAGCTCCAAACTCCGGATTGAAAGTACCGATTATCGCGTGAAGGCTTCGCGTGGCAACTTGTATCCCACGCTCAGCGTCAGTGGCTCGATCAACAGTAACTACTCCAGTGCATCTGCAACACGGTTCATTCCTGACGGAGGCTTCAATACTTTCGAAACCGGATATTTCGTACAGGGCACGAATGAGCCGGTTTACGGCTTGCAGCCGACGGGATCCTTCCGCGAGATATACGGCTTCAACGACCAGGTGAAGGACAACCTTTACAAATCAGTAAGTATGACGTTGTCCATACCGATCTTCAACAATTTCAACGCCAGATCCGGAGTGCAGCGTGCGATGATCAGCAACGAACAGGCAAAGATCAACGCCCGTGAAGTTGAGAATACCCTCAGGCAGACCGTTGAGACGTCGTATAACAACGCCATTGCGGCGTCGAAGTCATACAACTCATCCCTGCGGCAGGTTCAGGCCAGGGAGGAAGCATTTCGAATGGTTAAACAGCGCTTCGATATCGGCGCGGCGAATTACGTGGAATATCAGGTTGCTGAGAACGACCTTTTCCAGGCACGGACTGACCTCAGCCGCGGCAAATACGAATTTATATTCCGAAAGAAGATACTGGATTTTTACCTTGGCAACCCTGTCGAATTTTAATACCCCGCTCAATGGCTAAACAAAAACAAAAATCAAACAAGATCATTTACTGGCTTATCGGAGGCTTACTCGTCATTATTTTATTGCTCGTCGTTGGCAGGAGTGCCGGGTGGATTGGCAAGCCGAAGGAAATGGAGGTAGAGCTTGCCAAAGTGAAGCGTGTCACCATTGTTGAGAAAGTAAGTGCATCGGGAACGGTTCAACCGGTGACGGAGGTAAAAATTGCTCCCGAAGTATCGGGCGAGATCATCGATCTGCTGGTGGAAGAGGGTGATTCAGTAAAGCGTGGCCAGCTTCTTGTCAAGATCCGTCCCGACACATGGGAGAGTCAGCTGCAGCGGGCGCAGGCTTCCTTAAGCCAGCAGCGCGCCAACCTGGCGCAGGCCGAGGCTTCGCTCAATGCTGCAAGAGCAGCTTTCATACGGGCCGAACAGGAATTTAAACGACAGGAGACACTGTGGAAGCAAAAAGTGATCTCGGAGGCCGACTGGCAGCTGTCGAATCAGAACTATACCATCGCGAAGACGGATGTAACGGCTGCTGAAAAAGGCGTGGAAGCGGCGCGCTACATCATACAGAGCACGGAGGCCTCCCTCCGGGAAGCACAGGAAAATTTCAGGAAGACTTCCGTCGTTGCGCCTATGGATGGCGTTGTCTCGAAACTGATCGTCCGCAAGGGTGAAAGGGTAGTGGGTACCGCAACCATGGCCGGAACCGAAATGCTGCGCATCGCGGACCTGAATGTGATGGAAGTACGCGTGGACGTAAATGAAAACGATATTGTACGCGTCTCCCTCGGTGACACAGCGATCATCGATGTCGATTCTTACGCCAGTACAAACAAGGAATTCAAGGGCGTGGTTACTCTAATCGCCAATACCGCCAAGGACAAGACATCCGCTGATGCCATTACAGAATTCGAAGTGCGGATCCTGATCCTGGATTCTTCCTACAAGGATCTTGTCGAAGCGGGAAACCGCTTTCCTTTCCGGCCGGGAATGACGGCGAGTGCTGACATCATCACCACCACGAAGGAAAATGTATTATCTGTTCCCCTGGCTGCGGTGACAACGCGCAATGAGAACCAGTTAAAGGGTGATGCGGAAAATAACGAAGGTCCTCCAAACCGCAATGCGAGCCAGACTTCGAATCAGAACAATCAACCGCAAAAACCTCAGGAGCCAAAGACTGTTATTTTTGTTAATGATAACGGTTCAGCGAAAATGCTTGAAGTAAAAACCGGCATCAGCGATTACGACAACATCGAGATCCTCACTGATATCGGTGACAGCACTGAAGTAATAACGGGTCCGTTCCTGGTTGTATCAACACGCATCAAAGAGGGCGACAAGGTTCGCGCCGCCGAACCAAAGAAAGAAGAACCGATGAAATAAATGACGAATTTGGAATTAATTTGGAATGACGAATGACGAATGAGAAATTCACCCGAGGCTTATATATTTTCGTGTTCCGGACAATAGGAATCTCAAGAGATGTAATCGATTTGTGGGGTACAGGTACTAGAAGAACAATAGTTGCATTCGTCATTCGTCATTCGTAACTCGTCATTCGTAATTCGTAATTCGTAATGATTCAACACCCATGGCATGAGGTTGCGATCGGCAGAAAGCCGCCCGCCTTTGTAAACGGTATAATCGAGATCCCCCGCGGATCAAGGGCCAAGTACGAGATCGACAAGGAAAGCGGCCTCATCAAGCTGGATCGCGTTATCTACGCATCGATGTATTACCCTCTGAACTACGGATTCATTCCACAGACATTGGGAGAGGACGGCGACCCCCTTGATATCGTTGTGCTGACTCAGGTTTCCGTGGTGCCGCTTTGCATGATACCATCAAAGGTGATCGGCGTGATGCAGATGGTAGATAGGGGCGAAGCGGACGAAAAGATCATCGCCGTGGCTGAGCAGGACCCCAGTGTAAGCGCCATCGATAACGTCGAAGATCTCCCTCCTCATCTGATCTCGGAGCTGCGCCACTTTTTTGAGAACTATAAAACGCTGGAGAACAAAAAAGTTGTCATAAACGAATTTTTGCCCAAGGAGCAAGCCTTTAAAGTCATAGAAACCTGCGTGGCTGAATACAGGAACAAGATCAGAATGACATAGCGTCCTTCCGGATCTGCCTGTTTTGAGCGGAGATTTACGCCGGCCCTGGTACCCGGCAGGTTGAATTATTGCTCACAGTTATTGATCTTGCCACAATTTCCGGAAATCACTATCTGTGTTCATGAACATT
>CBFGXV010000066.1:0-8600 GCA_965652755.1 uncultured Chryseosolibacter sp.
ACATCCGCAACAACCGTTGCATAATCATTGATTAATTATGAGGCATTTACTGATTCTTTTCGTTTGCGGTGTTGTAATGGCCGGATGCGCTTCCAAAGTGACGACATCAGGCACTGCGTCAGGCAGCAAATATTCCGAGGATCTTTCTGTGTGGCGGCCGGAAGCGGAAGTCAAAAAAGATACTTCAAAAACGTCGGCAACAACGCCGGGACGGGCCCGGTCTACTCAATATGTTGAAGCACGCCACGCCGTCACAGGCCAGGTCGACGCTATACTCGACAGTATTCACAGCGGAAACCTCAGGACCGGAGCGGTCGATGGCTACACGATCCAGGTCTACTCGGGCGTGAAGAGAGAAGATGCGCTGAACGTGAAGAAGAAACTTACGCAGACTCTACCGGATCTCGAGTCGGATGTTGAATACAGGCAACCAAACTTCAGGGTCAGGACCGGGAAATATTTCAGCAGACTGGAAGCTCAGAAAGATTACCTGGCGGTTAAAAAATATTTTCCGAATGCCATCGTGATTCCCGACAGGATCGGGATATAAGTATTAGGTTCAATGGTTGATGATGGGATTACTAGAGAAAATAAAACGGTTATCGGAGGACTACAGCGGGCAGGTCATTGAATCGCGCAGGCATCTGCACGCAAACCCGGAGTTGTCATATCAGGAGTATAACACGGCCAAATTCGTAGCCGCGCAGCTCAGGTCATTCGGAGTGAATGTTGTTGAAGGTATTGCCACGACCGGGCTACTTGCCGAAATCCGCGGCAAAAATCCGGCGAAAAAAAGCATCGCGCTCAGAGCGGACATGGATGCGCTGCCGATAACAGAGACGAACGATGTTCCATACAAATCCCAGGTTCCGGGTGTCATGCACGCGTGTGGTCACGATGTCCATACGGCTTCGCTTCTTGGCACGGCCCGGATCCTGAATTCCGTAAAGGATGAGTTCGAAGGAACGGTTAGACTGCTCTTTCAACCCGGGGAAGAAAAGAACCCCGGTGGTGCTTCATACATGATCCGCGATGGTGCGCTGAACAATCCGCAGCCATCGGGTATCATCGGCCAGCATGTGTTCCCACTGCTTCCCGTGGGCAAGGTGGGTTTCCGCGAAGGAATGTACATGGCGAGCTGTGACGAGATATATCTTAAGGTGATTGGAAAGGGCGGTCACGCGGCGGCTCCCGATCTTGCCGTCGACCCGATATTGATAGCATCACACATCATCATTGCACTGCAACAGGTTATCAGCCGGAATGCAAGCCCGAAACAACCCACTGTGTTGTCGTTTGGGAATATCATTGGCAAGGGCGCGACGAACATCATTCCGAGTGAGGTAAACATTGCAGGAACTTTCCGCGCCATGAATGAGGAATGGCGTGCGTCCGCGCTGCAGAAGATCAGGAAAATGGCTGAGTCTATTGCGGAAGGAATGGGAGGACGGTGTGAAGTGGAGATCTCAAAGGGATACCCCTATCTCGAGAACAATCCTGACCTTACACGCAGGATCCGCGCCGCGGCGGAAGCCTATGTTGGACGCGAAAATGTCGTAGATATTGACATTACGCTTGGCGCAGAAGATTTTTCCTATTATTCACAGGTCATCCCCGCTTCCTTTTACCGACTTGGAACGAGCAATCCCGCGAAAGGGATCACGTCCTATGTGCACACGCCGACTTTCAACGTAGACGAAGAGTCCCTGAAGATCGGTCCGGGTCTGATGGCGTGGATGGCGATCCAGGAGTTGGTGAAAACAAACAATTAAACCGCAGCGGCCATCAGAACTGCGTCCCGAAAGTTTCCAGCCACCTAAGCTTTCCGGGCTTGGATTCTTCTATTTATATTGCAGTAAGGACGGAATATGCTAAAGGATACGCTATCGAAGTTTTTTAAAGTTGACAGTTTACTCGGTAATCTGACGGGCTACGTCGAGACACGTGTAGAGCTGCTTAAAATTGAAGTAAAAGAAGATGTCGCAAAGGGTCTGGCACAGGCCGTTTCATACCTGCTTATCGCTTTCGTCGTTGCACTGTTCATCACCTTTATCAGCATTGCGCTTGCCCTCCTGTTAGGTCAAAGACTTGGTAATATCGCGGGATTTTCGATCGTCGCCCTGATATATCTCATTGTTGGCGCGATCCTGTGGTCCCGTCGTGAAAAGCTGATCGCCCGGATGGAGCAGAAGCTGTCATTTTTGTTGAAGAAGAAAAAATAGAAACTATGAACCACGAAACAGATAATCCTGAGAAGGGGCAACTTCTCCAGAGGTCGGCGCACCATCGCGAGCTCCTCGAGGAAGAAGTCAAGCTGATCACGGAGCGGTCTGAAAAGATCATTACAAATGCACTGATCATCGGGGGTGCGCTGGCGCTTACCTATTTTGTGGTGAGCAGTCTTTCCGGCTCCGACAAGAAGCGAAAATCGAGATCAAAAAAGATCAAGCTGGTGACAGCGGCCGATGCGAAGGAGGATACAAGCGCGGAGATAAGTGAACCGCAGGAGGCGGGCTTTGTATCCCAGATAGGATCTGTACTGATGGCGCAGGCGACAGGCTTGCTTCTGTCTATTGCGCGGGAGAAGCTCGTCGAGTTTTTGCAATCCCAGGCAGCAAAGAAGGACAATACACATGAGCGTTCTTAAGAGCTTACAACAAAAACACAAGGCAAATAAAAAGTCCATCGCTGTACTGGTTGATCCCGACAAAGCGGAGGACCCTGCGCGATTGCTTCACCTGATCAACCTTGCCAGTGAGAATTGCGTTGATTACTTTTTCGTCGGGGGAAGCCTCGTAACGAGTGCGAACCTTTCCGAGGTTGTAAAGAAGATCAAGGAGAATGTCACTATTCCCGTGGTCCTTTTTCCCGGCAGTGCCATCCAGGTGGATGCTTCCGCGGATGCGCTTCTTTTCCTTTCTCTAATTTCAGGAAGAAATCCGGAGTTGCTGATCGGACAACATGTCGTTGCCGCGCCGATCATCCGGAACACCCGGCTCGAAGTCATCCCTACCGGATACATGCTGATCAATTCCGGGAAGATCACATCCGTTGCCTACATCAGCAACACCATGCCGATACCTGACGACAAGTATTCGCTTGCCGCAAGCACCGCACTCGCCGGGCAGATGCTCGGCCTGCAAACCATATACATCGACGCCGGCAGCGGCGCCGAAAAAGAGATCAGTCCGCGGATGATCGCTTCGGTGCGAAAATCAATAGCCATACCGTTAATCGTAGGAGGAGGCATCAACTCGGCGCAGAAAGCTATCACAGCCCTCGAAGCCGGCGCCGACATGATCGTTGTGGGCAACGCGTTGGAAAAAGACCCGGATCTTTTGACCGAGGTGTCGGAGAAGATCTACGCGTGGAACAAGGCGTAGCGAGAGGGCGAGTGGTGAGTGGTGAGTGGTGAGCGAATGCGTGCGGCTTGAGGTTCATCACTTTGGGTCTGATTGTTGCGCTTGCCTGAGAGGGCCGATGTATGATGTATGCCAGCCTTGGGGAACCGTAGGTGGCAGCGAACGTGAATCGTCAATCGTCAGTCGTGAGTGGTGCGTGCGGCTCGAGGTTCATCACGTTGATCTCATCGTGCCGCTGACCTGAAAAGGCCAACGCTAACCCCGGAACGGGGAAGCCCAGGCGCAAAGCGAACGCCCTTAGTGAAAACGCACGAACCGTCAAGCAGCACGATTCGATTGACGACTCACGATTGACGACTCACCACTCACCACTCACTCACTCACTTTATCAGTTCCCTCGAGATCACCAGTTTCTGTATCTCTGTCGTGCCTTCATAGATCTGCGTGATCTTCGCGTCGCGCATGAGCCGTTCCACGTGATATTCCTTCACATAACCATATCCACCGTGGATCTGTACTGCTTCCGTGGTGACTTCCTGAGCGATCTGTGAGGCGAATAGTTTTGCCATCGCCGCGGCCTTGACAAAATCCTTCTTGTAGTCTTTCAGGTATGCTGCCTTGTGCACGAGCAAGCGCGCGGCGTCGATCTTGGTCGCCATTTCGGATAGTTTGAACTGGATAGCCTGGTGTTCGGAAAGATGCTTGCCGAAAGCCTTTCGTTCTTTTGAATATTTCAGGGCAAGCTCAAAAGCTCCCGAAGCAATGCCCAATGCCTGCGCTGCGATACCGATACGTCCGCCGTTGAGTGTAGTCATGGCGAAGGTGAATCCAAAGCCTTCTTCGCCGATGCGGTTCGCCTTGGGCACCTTGACGTCGGAGAACATTAATGAGTGCGTATCCGATCCGCGGATACCCATCTTGTCTTCCTTCTTCCCTACCGTGAAGCCGGCCATTTCTTTCTCGACGATCAGCGCGTTGATGCCCTTGTGTTTTTTCTCGGGGCTTGTTTGCGCGATCACAATGTATACGCTGGCGGAATTTCCATTGGTGATCCAGTTCTTCGTCCCATTGAGCAGATAGTGGTCGCCTTTGTCTTCAGCCGTTGTGCGCTGACTTGTGGCGTCGGATCCTGCTTCTGGTTCCGACAGACAAAAGGCTCCGATGATCGAGCCCGTGGCAAGTCTTTTCAGATATTTTTCCTTTTGTTCTTCGCTGCCGAATTTCTCCAGGCCCCAGCAGACCAGTGAATTGTTTACAGACATACACACAGAAGCCGACGCGTCGATCTTCGAGATCTCTTCCATCGCCAATACATACGAGATCGTGTCCATACCGCCTCCGTTGTATTTGGGATCGACCATCATTCCCATGAAGCCCAGTTCGCCCATTTTCCTGACCTGGTCGGTGGGAAACTTTTGGTGCGTGTCTCTTTCGATCACGCCGGGCAACAGTTCATTTACGGCGAAGTCGCGCGCCGCGCCTCGCACTGCTTTCTGTTCCTCTGTGTATTCGAAATTCATGGTTACCAAATATGTTTTAAAAGCGGTTTAAAACAAAAAAAAGCCCGAGATAAATCTCAGGCTTTTCTTACTTGTCTGAATGTGAGGACGCGTTATTCGTCCCTGCTTCCCATAAACATCATAATATAATACACCAGTGTTGTCAGTGCACCCAGCGCAGCAACGACATACGTCATAGCGGCCCATTTCAGCGCATCCTTTGCCATGTCATGTTCGCGGGTAGTAACGATACCCCGCGATTCGATCCAGGCAAGAGCGCGCTTGCTGGCGTCGAATTCCACAGGCAGGGTGATGAACGCGAAGAGCGTAAATACACTGTAGCAACCAATGATGACGAGCAGCGCGGTCTGATACGAGAAAAGACCGGGCGCGAGAAACGCTCCGAAGATCATCATCATAAAGATGATGTTGATCACTTTCGCTGAGATGTTTTGAACCGGTACCATCGCAGAACGCAACTCAAGCATGCTGTACGCTTTCGCGTGCTGAACGGCGTGACCGCATTCATGAGAAGCAACGGCAGCCGCGGCTGCATTTCGTCCATGATAAACCTCCTGACTGAGGTTCACTGTTTTGTTTGCCGGGTTGTAATGATCACTTAACTGACCTTCCACGCTGATCACCTGCACATTATGCAAACCGTGATCGGTTAGCATGAGTTTGGCAATCTCCGCACCGGTAAGATCCTTTGTTAAGTGCGTCTGTGAGTATTTTCTGAACTTGTTCTTCAAGCGGGAGCTCACGATCCACCCGATCAACATGAAAAAAACACCAATGATTAAAGCGCCAAAGCCCATAGTTGTATAGTAATTAGTTTAATCCAATATTAAATGTAAGATGGCAAATAACAATGTCTGCGCCAAATATCAATTCCTGCCAAAACGACATTGACAAAACATGTTATCGGAATTTTCCGTTCCGGCCGGCAGGTTGAAAAAACATTATTGCGCAATGGTCTGCCCGTCGGCCCGGAATTGTGTAATCCGCTAAGCCTTTCTATTCTTCCTTTTCAGAATGATGGTCGTGGCGATCAGGGAGATTGCGCCGCCGGCGATCATAATGGCGGTCTGCCACCCGTGAAAGATAAATGTGAAAGCAATCGCGTCGGACTCCGGAATGTTATAAAGAAAGACCAGTCCCTGCGGTACGAGCACGTGGTAAGATCCCGTTCCTCCTGGAAGAGGTGCGGCCATCGCAATAGAACCGATGGCAAACAAGCTCAGTACTGCGCTTACGCCCAGATGTTTCGTTTCGGGGAAGGCAAGGATCACTGTGTAGCTCATCAAAAAATACAAGAGCCAGATCGTCAACGAATAGAAAATGAAAAGACCTTTGTTCTTTAATCTGAAAATAGAGAGCAAACCATCCTTGAAGCCGTGCCATGTTCTTACGATGAAGGCGTTCAGCTTTTTATTTCTTTTAACTAGCCAGATCGCAATGCCGAGCATAAGGAGAAGTACGACTCCGGCAATAGCCAGGATCATAAATTTCGAAGAATTATCGCCGGTTCCGATGGGCAAACTTCCAATGAAAGCAAACAGTTTTTCCCACTCCACTATGAACGCTGCTGCGATCAGCAACAGAAGGCATACCAGGTCGACGATGCGTTCAACCACTACCGTACCGAAAGATATTTCCACGGGAGTCTTGTCCAGCTTGTAAAGATTATAACACCGGGAAACCTCTCCGCCCCGCGGGATCACAAGGTTGACAAGATATCCGACCATCAGGGAAAGGAAACTGGCTTTCAGCGTTGGCTTGTAGCCGGAGGGCTCAAGAAGCATGCGCCAACGCTCGGCCCTGAGAAGGTGGCTGATTATGGCGATGACAGCCATGGCTATCAACCACCATTTATCTGCCGAGCGCCATGTATCCAGAAGGTAGTCGCCTTTGTTCTCCCCCGTCAGCCCGCTGAGGGCGAACCAGATGAGCAGTCCGGTGATCAGAAAGATGAATGCGTACTGGAGAAACGTCTTGAGTGGTCCGGACACGGTTGATGGGCTTGGTTTCTAAAAGATCACGGTAATTTGTTATCCGGAGTTGGGAATACGATGGTGGGCTTGAACGTTTTCGCTTTTTCAAACTTCATCGAGGCGTATGAGATGATGATCACGATGTCGCCAACCTGCGCTTTGCGTGCAGCCGGGCCGTTAAGGCAGACGGTTCCGCTGCCTCTTGCGCCCTTGATGACATAGGTTTCCAGCCTCTCGCCGTTGTTGACATTTACGATCTGCACCTTTTCTCCCTCAATAAGGTTCGCTGCATCCATCAGGTCTTGGTCGATTGAGATGCTTCCTACGTAATGAAGCTCTGCTTCAGTTATTTTGGCCCGGTGAATTTTTGATTTTAATACCTGTATCCTCATTTCAAATGACGAGTGACGAATTACGAATTGAAAATTCTCATAACTAATTCTGCAATGACGGATTAAACTGCTTGTGCAGGAACATGTTATCGATCAGCCTGATCTCCCCGATATATCCCGCAATGCAGATGATTGGTTGTCTGGATTCCTCAACGTTTTCCAGCAGGTTTAAGTTTTTACTATCCGCCAGCTCAAAATATTCAAGGCTTACTCCCGCGTGCGATTCAACCATTTCGCGCATGCGAATTTTTACCTGAGTAAGTGATGTTCCCTCATTGAGCGCATCCTTCGCTTCCAGTAACGCCCTGTAAAAGATGTTGGCCTTCTTGCGCTCCTCCGGAGTAAGTCTCAGGTTGCGTGAAGAGAGGGCCAGTCCATCCGTCTCCCTCAGGGTGGCAACGCTGTGGAGGTTGATATTAAAATTCAGTTCCTCCGTCAGTTTTCGGATAATAGCGAACTGCTGCCAGTCTTTCTGTCCGAAATATGCTTGATCCGGCTGTACTATGTTGAAAAGTTTGGACACCACCAAAGCGACACCGCTGAAGTGTCCCGGGCGAAACTTTCCCTCCATTACCTTGTCCAAACCGCCGAAATCGATGCTTATTGTTGTCCTCTCCGGATACATTTCATGATTGTCGGGAACGAAGAGAACATCGCAACCGACCGTTTGCAGCAATTCGGTGTCTTTTTCCAGGGTCCTTGGATATTTTAGGAGGTCATTCTGGTTATTGAACTGTATGGGATTGACAAAAATGCTGCCGACAGTAACCTGATTTTCAGCGCTGGCAGTGCGAAAAAGCGAAACGTGACCGGCGTGTAGCGCCCCCATTGTCGGCACGAGGCCTACCGATTTTCCGGCGCGTTTGAAGTCACGTAAAAAGGCCTTTAAAGGGGCAATTTGCTTGAAAATTTCCATTACAGGCCGCTTTTTTAAAAGGTCGCAAAGATATAGGGAAAACTGAAAATAAGTTGAAAATGGGGGTATTTTTTCGTACTTTTGTCGCTCTAAATTCCGTTTCTACTCAAAATATAACAATATGTCGAAAATCCGAATTCTTTATGTAGCCAGTGAGATCAATCCTTTTCTACAAACTTCCGAGGTAGCCGACTTTGTGCGGAAACTTCCGCAAGCGATGCAGGAGCGTGGGATGGAGATCAGGATACTGGTGCCTCGGTTTGGAATTATCAATGAACGCAAAAACCGGTTACATGAAGTTGTCAGGCTTTCGGGAATCAACATCGCAGTAGGTGATGAGGAAAAACCTTTGATCATCAAGGTTGCCTCCATTCCCAACGCCAAACTTCAAGTCTATTTTATCGATAACGAAGATTATTTTCATCGGAAGTCCGTAT
>CBFGXV010000067.1:0-8552 GCA_965652755.1 uncultured Chryseosolibacter sp.
CCTCGCTTCATCGTTCAGTTTTAGTTTTTGCATCGCTTTGATCTGGAAAGTCAAAGCAGCATCATTTAATGGATCGATGTTAAATATTCCTTCGGCCAAAGCAACCGTCATCGTGTAGAGTTCCGCATCAAAACTCTTTTCCATTTCCAGGAGCAATGCGGGCTCTAATCTGTTTTCCATCTCTTCCTTGAATGCATCGAACAACGGATGGTCAGAGAGCTGCAGAAACTTCCCGCGTGATAATATCTCAACGAGTTCACTTTTGTGCCGTTCGGTTTCGCTGGAGGAGATTATCTGTATGCATCGGGTATAATCACAATAGAATTCATGGGTGTACTCCAGCTTGAAGTTACCTTTGTCGTAGATCAAGTCTATCCCGTCAAGGTCGCTCAATACTTTGCGTAAGTGATTTATAGTAACTCCTCTTGAGTTTTTCGCCTTGTCAGCGGGTTTGTCAGGCCAGAGTATGTTGCTGAGTCGCTGAGACGAAATGCCGCCCTCCGTTGTGCTGTATTGCAGGATGAGACAAAATACTTGCTTCAGCTGCGCACTGAACATATACGTGATATCCCGGTTCTTTCTGTCGCGCACAGTGAAATCTCCGAATAGATAGATTGCGTTCGCCTTTGTTCCCGTCCCGGTTCCGGCGTTATCGCGGTATACTTGCCCCGCTTCATGCACCACACTGCCTGTTTGATGGTTCGGTTTCTTGTCTTTCAGGTTCCTGTTCTTCAGGTTCCTGTATAAGACATAGCCGGCGCCGATGGTCAACAGGGAACAAAGGAAAATAACGGCTAAGCTGTACTTGTTTTTTTCCCTGGAATAAGTTGCCAGTTGCGCTGCGGAAATAGGGGGGAACGAGAGGGAATAAAGTTGTACGTTGGAAGCAATATCGTCGTCAAATTCCTGAACAACAGCGTACAAGTTATTCAATGTGCTGTCGTAATAAAGGTTTGCATTGGTTGTGATCTTGTCCGAGCGTATGGGAATTGAATCGCCAAGTATTTCGTAAGTTCCATCTCTTAGCGAAAACCGGTATAGTTGAAGCAGCGATTCAGAAACGTGTTCCGGGTAGCAAAGCGTGTAGAAAGATGAATCGTTAAGTATAACCATGCCTCTCACTGGAACCATATTGTTATGCTTCCATTCAATTTCCCAAAGCTTCGAAATATTTTTTGTGCTTAGATCAATTTTATACAGATCATAGTAATATTGTCTTCCTACGGTTTGTTCCCCGGATTCATTCCCCATCCCGCCGAAAATGTATATTGAATTGTTTTCTTTCAAATAGCCCATGGAGCTGAAGTACCGCGGTGACAGGAAATCTCCGGTAAATCCTTCGACTGCCTTCCATTCCTTAGTGTTCAATTCATAAGAGAAGAAATCCTTACTATAATGCATTCGTCCGAAACCCCCGAATAAGGTGAAGGTGGCGTTCGACGAGTTGAGGTAAGATGTATGATGATGCATCGGACTGGGTAGCTGCCCGGCGCTCTCCGCAGTCCATTTGTAGGTGTTCAGATCGAGACTGGCTACCGTGGGCCCATCGTAATCCTCATTATAGGCTTCATACGAATAGAGCTTGTGCTGTTTTGTGTCGAGGAAGTTGGTTCCTAAAACTAGTTCGACGGGGCATTTTTCCTGGAAGATCTTAATGCTGGTCTCACCGGATATGACATTATATATGTATAATGAATCGCTGTTGAAATAATAAATTTCCTTCTTCACAGGATTGTAATTAGCACCGGCTACCTGTTCCGAGCGGAAGGAAGCTTTATGTCTCCAATGGTATGCATCATTGACTAACCACTCGGGATTAATAACTGTCCCGTACGCCTTACCTCTGATATCATGCACGACGTTGCCCTTGCTTTCATTGAGGGAGAAAGTATACTTCTCCCGGTTTCCGATGGAAAGATTCGCCAACGCAAAGGAAGGTACATCGATAATATGGTCGCTTCTTCCGAACAGTATGATCGGCTCATATGTGTCAGGTAACTCCTCATTCCCCGCGGCAAATGTCTGGTTGTTTATTGTGAGTTTTATGGAGTCGCGTTGCAGGTCAAATGAGATCTTCATTTTGAACCAATGCATGTTGAGGAGTTCCTCCTTGTCCATGTTGGCGACGATCAGGTTACTCTTGCCCTCTTCATTCAACTTAAAGGTCAGTTTCTCTCCCTGACCATCATAGAAGAGATTATAGATCCTGTTGCTGTCCTTGTTTTTGACCCGTAAAATATATCCGAATTGCGACGCAGGGTAAAGCGACAAGTCAAACCCGATTTCAAAATGTTGCGAGAACGCAGCGGTCTCATCGCCGAAAACATTGTATGAGGTTCGCTGATCGATGGGCTGCTCACTGCCGCGAAACTTTAGTCCCGCGGGTGGTGCCGCGTGAAGGGGCACGAAAAGGGAGATCAGAAATACCAAGCAGAATGTCTTGACCGACAGAAACATACCTTCAAAGCTCCGACAGAAAGTCCACATGTTTCCTTGCATTCCCTTAAAAAGCGGTTTTCAGGGCAAAATATAAAAATACAGGCACTTAATCCGAATCCGGCGACTCCTTTGAGCAAGTTGACGATGTTAATGCCGAAACTCTGAACCTATACGCCACTTTTCGGACGGGAACTACACCCGCATTTTTGGCAATTTCTTCATTCCGTTACCCGGAAAGAAAGACAGAACAGCCGGTGAGTAGTCTTTTTAGATGCCCCTCCTGTAGGCACCGAACCGTAGCTTTCCATCAAACCGCTCCCAAGGAGCTCGGACTGGATACGACTCTAACGGGCAGCCATCTCTCGTGACATTGGTCAAATCCACCCGTCCGCTACACGCAACATCTCTGAATTGCAAAGACAGCGACGTTCAACCATCCTTTTGAAGATGCGGAATGAGCGAAAGATTTTTTCGCGTGATGCTCGTTAACACCGTTTCTTCAGGTAGTAGCAGGCAGCTATCTCATCGGGATCATCGCTGGTTATAAATACCTATCTTTATGGTCGAAAGTTCAAGGGATGCAAAACGCGACTACCACAGCGGTTCAACCCTTACACGATTATTTTGATGGCCTAATTCCATTAATTTAGGGAAGGAAAGGACTTGATTTCAGAAAAGGTTTCACGCACATCTTTTTATGAAGAAAACAATTCGCCCTGGGCGCGGACAGGTATATTGAAGTCGAAACTGATAGTCTTATAATCAATGAAAAGAAATGCACTACACCTACTGATGAGAAACAGCGCATGGCTCGTTGGATCCATTGCCATGTCTCTTTTTGCCGGGCGCGGAATGGCGCAGGAGAGCACCAGTGCACGGCCCCGGATTGTAATCACTGCCGATCCGGAATTGGATGATAATAATTCACTTATTCGTTTCCTCCTCTACGCCAGTGATGTTCAGGTTGAAGGGCTTATTTATGCCAGCAGTCAGTTTCACTGGAAGGGTGATGGGAAAGGAACCAGATGGTTTGTTCCGGGAAGGGAGTATGCGCGTTTCGGATTGGACAAATGCCCTTGTGAATCGTGGCGCTGGGCTGAAGACGAGCGCTTCATTCACGACATCGTGGACGCGTATGGGAAAGTGTATACCAACTTAAAAGTTCACAACGGGAATTATCCGACTCCAGAAGAATTAAAATCGAAGATTCGCTATGGAAACATTGAGTTTGACGGAGATTTTTCTAAAGATTCTCCTGGTTCTGATTTGATCAGATCACTCATGCTCGATGATAAGCCTGGGCGCTTGTATATAACCGCATGGGGAGGGCAAAGCACCATCGCGCGTGCCTTGAAGTCAATTCAGGATCAGTACGAGTACACAACGCAATGGGATGCCATCAGGGCGAAAATTTTTCGCAAGGTTGTCTTGCTTCCTTCAGGGGATCAGGATGACACCTACGCAAGGTACATCAAGCCCAATTGGGGTGGTATAGAGTACAGGCAATTCACCGATGGGCCGAATTATGGTTATGGGGCGCAACTGCGCGCTAAAGCTCAGGATGCACTGCTTCTAAACCCATCGTGGATGAAGGAAAATGTTTTGGATCGCGGACCATTGGGATCCTTGTATCGCGTTTGGGGTGATGGGAAGCAGATGGTGAAAGGAGACATTATGGATTATTTTGGTCTCAGTGGCTACAGCGATGATCAACTGAGGAAGATGGGCTATGCTGTCTGGATGCCCGTGCAGCCCAAACATTCGTGGCTTGGTGAAGGCGACAATCATACCTTTATGAATATGCTTGATAATGGTCTGAACGCTCATGAAGACGCTTCCTACGGTGGATGGGGCGGACGTGGTACGCAATCACAGAATTTCTCGTTCAGCATGAGTGACACGTCGCAGCAGGCAATGGTAACCGCGCTGAGCTCAACGAATCCGAACCAGAATACATACCCGAACTTCTTTCCCGCGGCACAACACGATTTTGCGGCACGCATGAAGTGGTCCGTCACACCGAAATACTCAGACGCGAATCACGAACCGATCGTAAAGATCGAAGGACCCCGCCACGTCCTGGCATCTCCGGGAGAAACAATAAGACTGAATGGAAAGATATCTGATCCGGATAACCATAAGGTCTCAGTTAGATGGTGGCAGTTCAAGGTAGGTAGTTATGCGAATGAAGTTCCCATATCGAACGCGACCTCTCAACAAGCCAGGGTGACAATTCCGAAAGACGCACCTGCAGGCCAGACTATTCACCTGATTCTTGAGGCTACGGATAATGGAACTCCCGCGCTGACAAGATATCAGCGGATCATCATTACAGTAAGAGATAGATAATCATCGGTTGTGTTCACCCTGCAATAATATAGAACGACCTGGTGGTTAGTTGCCCAGATCACTTTCCCCTTACAAAATGTGCTTGTTGATAGTCATCCTGGTTAACAGTTCTAGTCCTTAAACAAAATCTTGCCGCTTCTTTTGCCTGGAACAACTAATAGAGCAAAATAAACAAGGCTGAAGATATCGGCTTACAACTTCATGCCAGGCGCCCTTAGCGATTAAATAATTTAAACTAATATTGAATTGCTTATTCTATTTGAATGGATAATTATGTACTGATTCTCACGATCCTGGGGCTAGCGGCATTTGGCATGGCGTGGATGCCAGTAATCACTAAAAAAATTAAGGTATCGTATTCTGTCATCTACGTAGCGCTAGGCGCCTTGTTGTATGCCCTTATTGATGAGCTACCAGAGCCCAATCCAACGAAAGAAAATTTAATTACGCTTCGCCTGACGGAGTTGGTCGTGATTATCTCTCTGATGGGAACAGGTTTAAAAATCGATCAACGGTTTTCTTTTAGGACATGGGCGATTCCTTTAAGGTTGGTTAGTTTAACAATGTTATTCAGCATTGCTGCTACTGCTGCTCTCGCGCATTTTTGGTTGGGTTTTAATATTGCATCCGCAATGCTGCTCGGTGCTGCATTAGCGCCAACAGATCCGGTACTGGCATCAGATGTACAGGTTGGTCCACCGTTGGAAAAAACGCAATCAAATGTGCGGTTTTCATTGACCGCGGAAGGCGGGCTTAATGATGGAATGGCGTTCCCGTTTACCTGGTTGGCAATAGCGTTTGTGATGCATGAATATAGCGGCGAGTTGATAACAACATGGTTTATTCAGGATTTCATTTTCCGGATAATTATTGGAGTGGTAAGCGGATTAGCGTTAGGGAAAGGGATCGGGTATTTGTTGTTTTATCTGCCAAAGAAAACAAATACACCCACACCCGCCGATGGTTTTGTAGCGCTTTCAGCAACCTTGTTAGTATACGGGCTTACCGAAATCCTTCATGGCTATGGGTTTGTAGCGGTGTTTGTTTGCTCAGTGACACTTCGAAATTTTGAAATGCACCACAAATTCCATTTAAAGCTTCACGGTTTCATGGATCAGATGGAACGGATTTTTGTTGCAGTTGTCTTAATCCTTTTCGGTGGGAGTATCGTGAATGGTGTCTTGTCTATCATTGATTGGCATTTTGTATTATTTGGTCTCGCATCCATCTTCATTATTAGACCCCTTTGTGCTTCCTTGTCATTATTCAAAAAGGGTTTACAGATGAAGGAGAAATGGATTATAAGCTTCTTTGGTATAAAAGGGGTGGGTTCATTATTCTATCTTTCATTCGCACTAAACGAAGCGACGTTTGAAAACCCGGCAGAAATGTGGTGCGTGGTATCGTTCATCGTTCTATGCTCCATTATTATTCACGGTTTTTCCGCCACCAAGTCAATGCAGAAACTTGAAACTTCCGACTAATCACTTGTAGTCCATATGTCATTTCAGCTAAGGATCAGGTTCTGGTATTAACCGCTTTTACCGATTCCCCTACCAAAAAATATCTTTTAACCTTCCAGGCAGTTTTTATGGAAAGGCAAACCGCATGATTGACCTGGACAAATTTTCTGGTGTTCCACCTAACGACAGTGCTAGATATTGCTTTCCGTTCGCCGTATACGCAGACGCATTTGAATTAGATATTGCAGGCAGTGTTGTTTCCCACAAAGTTTGCCACCGGTTTTAGTGCCTACACTTCTTTCATCATAATAATGTGAGCGATGTCCATGGTCGCATTGGGGTGCGAATCACAGGACTGAATCGCGATAGGGCAACACCTCCAATTCAATTCCTGAATGCTGGCATTCAACAAGGAAAGTCCTGGAGTCCGGAACTTTCACCGACTTGAAATGGATCAATCCCTTTCTTGCTGTACATTTACCGTTTATATGACTGAGTCAAGGCAGGGAAAGATAAGTTTCAAACAGGCGATATACCTGGCATTGACGGTGCTGTGCATATACTATCCGATTACAATTGCTGCCAATATCCCCTTTGAACATTGGAAAAACCTGCGATTCCTTGGCCTGCCTGCGGTCGTCAATTTCGTTTTTTATGCTTTGCTCATCATAGCCATTGATCGCATCATTGATGTATCCGAAAAGCTGATAGGGCCACGCATGTTGGAACTTCGGATTGGAACTATTGCGCTGTCCATCGCCGTTGCCCTCGGCGCTGTATTGTTGTCTCAATTTCTCTTCAAGCTCAATGTCAGAATTTGGTCAGAACTAATGGAGTTTATTGGACGTGAATCGGGTCGCAGGCCTGGGCCGCCGCTGTTGTGGAGTGCACTGGGACGCACAAATTACGCGCTTACACTTGTTATCTCCATCTCGATTTTTTATCTCATCCTGAATCGCAAATCGCATTTTCGAATGCGTTATATGGAGATCCAGGCCGCGCAACTCAAGAAGGAGAACGCCCTGGCGCAATTCGAAGCGTTGAAGAACCAGGTTAGCCCGCATTTCCTTTTCAACAGCCTGAGTATATTATCGTCTCTTGTACACATAGACCCATACCTTTCCGAAAAATTCATCGATCAACTTTCCAAAGCGTACCGCTATATCTTGGACCAAAAGGACAACGAAACGGTTTCTCTAACTACTGAGCTGGACTTCCTTAAATCTTACGCGTTCCTGCTGAAGATCCGGTTTGAGGAGAAGTTTGATGTGAAGATCTCCGTACCCGATCAGGCGGCTGAAAAATATCACATCGCTCCACTGACCTTGCAGCTTTTGATCGAGAATTGTGTAAAGCATAATCGGATGTCACAGAAGGAGCCCCTGGTTGTTGCAATCTCGATTGAAGGAGAGTACCTGGTAGTGTCGAACCGCGTGCGGCCGAGAAACGAGATCGAGCGGTTTACTTCTACCGGGATTGGCCTGGCGAATATCAAAGACCGCTACCGGCTGCTTACCGCAAGTCCAGTGAAAATCGAACGCGGTGAGGCGTTGTTTACGGTAAAAATTCCACTGCTATGAATGTCGTTGTTATTGAAGATGAGCGCCTGACAGCCAAACGCCTCGTTTCGCTAATAAAGAAATATGACGCTTCCATCAAAGTGGTTGTCGAAATTCCTTCAGTTACCGAAGCGATATCCTGGTTCGAAACCCATCCGGTTTCTTCCGTTGACCTGATGTTCATGGACATTCACCTTGAAGACGGAGACAGTTTTCAGATTATCAGCAAACTGAATTTACAGACTCCGATAATTTTTACAACGGCTTTCGATGAATACATGATCAGGGCTTTTAAGGTTAACAGCATCGACTACCTGCTTAAGCCTATTAACTACGAAGAGCTCGCCGCGGCCCTTGATAAGTTCAGGTTGTTGCGATCGCGCCATGAGTCGCCATCAGCTGCGGTAGACATTGCGGCATTGGTCAAGCAGCTGAGCCCGCAAAACAGTCCGCAGTTCAAGGAACGGTTCATGGTAACAGTAGGGACGAAGATCAGGTCGGTCAAGGCTGAAACCATCGCATATTTTTATATGGAGGAAAAGACCGTTTTATTGGTCACAAATGATGGTACAACCCTTCCGGTTGATTACAGCCTTGACAAGTTGATGCACGTTGTGGATCCGAAAAAATTCTTCCGTGTCAGCAGGCAGTTCGTTGTGTCACTGAATTCGATCCAAATGATACATACCCTTTCGGCGGGGAAACTGAAACTGGATCTTGTTCCAAGGTCAAAGCACGAAGT
>CBFGXV010000068.1:0-8540 GCA_965652755.1 uncultured Chryseosolibacter sp.
TGTGCGTGTTTGAATATTGCGGCAAAAATAATGAAAAAAGCAATATCCATTCAGGCGAGAATCAAACTCCCGCAAAATGAAGACAGGTTTAAGCCAAAAAAGGATAAATTTGTTGGAAAGTGATCGAAGAAACATTCAGGAATATAATTTTGGATGGCACTCAAGATCAAAATTCAATCACACTTCCAATCCTGAATGCCAGAGATAAAGAAAATACTCGTTGCGAATCGCGGTGAGATTGCCTTGCGTATCATGCGCAGCGCCCGTGAAATGGGCATCCTGACGGTCGCCGTTTACAGCGAAGCAGACCGCAAAGCGCTCCATGTAAGATATGCTGACGAATCTGTCTGTATTGGCGCACCGCCATCATCGGAATCGTACTTACGCGGAGAGAAGATAATCGAAGCAGCAAAACAAACCGGTGCGGACGCCATACATCCCGGCTATGGTTTCCTCTCTGAGAACGCATCATTCGCCGGTCGCTGCGAAGTATCCGGGTTGACTTTTATTGGACCTTCGGCGACGGCGATTGAACTGATGGGCAGCAAGCTGGCAGCGAAGGCAGCTGTTGCGAAATTCAATGTGCCCCTTGTTCCCGGCACGGCTGAGCCAATCACCAACATAGAACGTGCGCAGGAAATCGCCAGGCAGATAGGCTATCCCATACTCATCAAGGCAAGCGCCGGTGGTGGCGGAAAGGGAATGCGCATCGTTGAGAGTGAATCCGTCTTCCTTCAGCAGATGGAGCGAGCTGTGAGCGAGGCAACGTCTGCCTTCGGCGACGGCTCTGTCTTCATCGAAAAGTATATCACGCGACCTCGGCACATAGAATTCCAGGTCTTCGGAGACAAGTTCGGGAACGTGGTCCATCTTTTTGAACGCGAGTGCTCAATCCAGCGGCGACATCAGAAAGTGATTGAGGAAGCGCCATCCGCAATCCTGACGCCGGAGAATCGTGAGAAGATGGGAGAGGCAGCCATCAATGTTGCCAGAGCGTGCGGTTATGTCGGCGCGGGAACGGTCGAATTCATCCTTGATGAGAACCTCGACTTTTATTTCCTGGAGATGAACACGCGCCTCCAGGTCGAACATCCGGTCACGGAAGCAATCACCGGCCTTGATCTTGTAAAGCTGCAGATAAGGATCGCAGCCGGCGAAAAGTTACCCTTCCGGCAAACAGACCTCAGGATGCATGGCCATGCGATTGAAGCTCGTGTTTACGCCGAAGATCCTGCCAACAATTTCCTGCCAGACATCGGCACGCTTAAAACATACCGGCGCCCCCAGGGTCACGGCATCAGAGTCGACGATGGTTTTGAGGAGGGCATGGATATTCCTTTTTATTATGATCCAATGATCGCCAAACTGATCTGTCATGGTGAAACCCGGAAAGACGCGATCGATAAAATGATACGCGCGATTGAGGAATACCAGATCACCGGCCTGCAAACCACACTCGGCTTTTGCGATTTTGTAATGAAACACGAGGCGTTCAGATCAGGCGATTTCGATACAAACTTTGTGGAAAAGCATTTCATGCCTTCCCTGCTGCAGCCGCCGGGCGACGAGACGGAAGCCTTGATCGCAGCGCTGTTGTCTGTCGTCGTAAAGGATGAAACCAAAGTTGCTCCGGCATCGCCAGTTCCGCCTCTAGCCAGTAAGTGGAAAAGAAATCGGCTGTCATCGTGAATTGTGACTGCCAAATTGCGCATTAAATGAGCTTGAATTAAATCCTGAAATTATTCATGGCCGAAATCCTTCCCATCAGACCCTGGCGGTACCACCCGGATCTTCTGCAAAACATCGATGAGCTCAGCGCACCACTCTTCGACGTGGTTTCCGAAAGACAAAGGATGGCCTTGTACAAAAAGCCGTACAACAGCATTCATCTTTCAGTCCCGGAACCACCGGATCCGGCTGCGCGCGCCGCGAAAATCCTTTCTGAGTGGAAGCTGAATAACATTCTTGTCCAGGATCACCTCCCTGCGATCTATGTTTATTATCAGCATTTCAAGATTGCAGGAGACCCAACGCCATATTGCCGCAAAGGGTTTATCTGTCACATCCGCACCTACGACTGGGAGGATCAGGTGATTCTGCGACATGAGAATACAATTCCGAAAGCTGTTAATGACCGCGTGGATTTGCTCGAAAAAACCGAACTGCACAGCAGCCCAACGCACGGACTTTACACAGACCCGGACTTTCACCTCGAAAGGTACATGGATGAAGCGATGATGAATCCGCTGGTAGAGACCGAGGATTATCAGGGAGTCCGCGATGTGCTCGCCGTCATCCAGGATGCTGCCGCGATAAGCGATTTTCTGAATTTTATGCACGCCAAAAAAGTGATTCTCGCTGACGGCCACCATCGATATGAAGCATCGCTGATACATAAAAAACACATGCTGAAAAAATTTCCCGGTGAGACCGCACGGGGATTCAATTTTCACCTGATGTACCTGACCAACACCGAGTCCGGCGATATCAGGATCCTCCCTACCCACCGCGTGATAAATCGCCTTCCGGGATTCAATGCAGACCGCGTCATCAAAAAACTCGACCGCCATTTCATCATCAAGCCGGTGGAAAACATCGACACACTGGATGAGGTCATCGCAGGAAAACAATGGGCCTTCGGTATCATGATGAAAGACCGGTGCTTCAAAGTGCGTCTGAAGCCCGAAGTTATCAGTGAATTGAGCTGGCCCTTCCCCGATATCGTGAAGAGACTTGACCTAACAGTCATGCATTATTTTATAATAGAAAAAGTTCTAGGCATCCCGGGCCGCGTGCAACGACAATCCGAATATCTTGACTATGACAGAAGTTATGCTGACTGCGTAAGGAAGGTGATTGAAGGCGAGGCTCAAATGGCTGTCATCACCAACGGAGTGTCTATTGGCGAAGTAAAAAGCGTCTGCAACAGCGGTTATACAATGCCTCAGAAATCAACGTATTTCTATCCGAAAGTTATCGGCGGCTTTCTGTTTACATCTATAAAGGACGAGGAATTTCAGGAGCCCTCATATTCGCCATTCTACCATGAAGCTTAAACGCCCTCTGATACTTGCATCGAGCTCGCCGCGCAGGCAATACCTGATGAAAGAAGCGGGGTTCACTTTTACCGTCGAGAAGCCCGATGTCGACGAAGTTTTTCCAGATGATCTTCCTGCCGACCAGATCGCGCGATATCTCGCATCACTGAAAGCCGAATTTTTTCGACCTGATCTCCGTGACCAGATCGTTGTAACAGCCGACACTGTTGTCATCCTGGGGAAGCGCATCCTTAACAAACCCGGCGACAGAAGTGAAGCGATCGAAATGCTTTCATCTCTCTCTGGCAAGACGCATACCGTCATGACGGGAGTTTGCATTCTGACAAAAGAACAGGAGGTCAGCTTTGACGATTCAACACAAGTGACCTTTCAGGATCTCGACCAGAACGAGATCGAATACTACATCGACCATTACAAGCCATACGACAAGGCTGGTGCATATGGTGCTCAGGATTGGATTGGAATGGTCGCGTTGAAAAAGATCGAAGGCTCCTATTTTAACGTGATGGGACTTCCCATCCATAAGGTTTATCAGGAGTTAAAGGCATTCGCAGTTTGAGACAGCAGCGCTGAAGTGTTGAGGCAGGGATCAAATGACTGCCAGGTCTTCGTCCGCCAGAAATCAGCGATTTTCTTTCAGGATCCCATGGGGCGTCCAGCTTGCTTTCCGGTCGCGGGTTTGTTTCCTGATGCCGAGGTTTTTCTCGATGGACTGGTCGGTGCGGTAGCCCCTGGAATGGTCGAGGTGTAAAACGATTGCCCGGTGTCGGATCTGCTTGCCAAGCACACCATAGTTTACCAGGCGCTCACCCATTTCTCTGTCAGCGCCGCCGTATTGCATCCTTTCGTCGTAACCATTCACCGCGACAACATCGTCCTTCCATGCGGATGAGTTACAATTATTGAACGTCGGCTTTGCTGGAGTGACAAAATCGAGGAAATCTGCCAGCTTACCCTTCGCAAACAGTTTTCTGCTTTGCGATGCACCAATGGATCCGTAAGAGCGAAGCCACTTCAGCTCAAAACTCTCGCGACTGACAATGTTTTCCTTAGCGATCACGCGACTGATGTCCATTGAAAGTTTACAGTATCCGCCAGACAAAAAATAACCGCGCTCCGCCTGCTCAACGTGTGTAATGACAAAATCATTCCTGGGAATACAATCGCCATCCGTGAAGATCAGGTATTCTGTATGAGCGTTCTGGATCGCCTTGTTCAGGATAACCTGTCTCCTGTAGCCTTTGTCCTCGTGCCATATGTGGTAGATCTCGAGCTGAGAATTTTCCTGAAAAAAACGAATGACGTCAAGTGTTTCCTTGCCCGATCCGTCGTCCGCAACAATGATCTCAAAATCCTTATGAATCTGGCACGTGTATCCCCAAAGCACTTTTTCAAGCCACTCAGGTGAATTATACGTACTGATGATTACAGAAACTTTCATTATTTCGATTTGATATAACCTCCACTATCCCTCCGGTGATACTCATACAACCGCAAATACTTGAAGAAGTTCAGCGAAGATGCCGCAGCGCAAAACACAAAACCGTAATAACCATCAAGAAAGCCAAACTGCAGGATATACTTCTTAAAAAATTTAAATACAGGATTCAGAAGTACATGAATAACAAAGTTCGGGCGTTTGCCATTGTTGTATTTAGCGCGCGCCGCAATTTCTGCAAATTTATGCATCTGCTCCAAGTGTTCGTCAACTGAATAATACGCCATGTGTAACAAGTCACCCCTAAGGTGCCGAAGTTTTTCAGCAGGGATCATCACCTTGTCGTGCGGATCCTCCCCACCCCATCTCGCCAATCGCTTATCCCATAAACGGATCTTGCGATCCGGATACCATCCGCAGTAGCGGATCCATTTCCCGCAATAATTATTGAAACGATTGAAGGAATATCCTGTTACCTCACCCCAGTCTTGCTTCACGCGCAAAATGGATTGTTGCAGGTCTTCAGATAACCGTTCATCGGCATCCAGTGCGAGCACATGATTGAAAGAAGCCTGTTCCATCGCATAATTCTTCTGGGCAACATAACCTTCAAAAGCGTGACTGATAAATTTCACACCGTACTTCCGGCAAATTTGCTCAGTCAGGTCCGTTGAATAGGAGTCCACCACAATAATTTCATCAGCTATTCCAGACAGCGATCGCAGGCAATCCTCTATCTTCCTTTCCTCATTGAACGTTATGACCGTTGCTGATATTTTTACGGTGTTTGGCATTCTCAGGTTCTTTTTTCTTCGGTTAAAGGCCATTTATCAGACACTCTCCGGCAACCATAAGTTGGAAGCGTCCGCCAACGCATTGGCTGGCCGTGCGTCGGGCCGACCACACCACATCCATCGCACGGCTCGTGTTTTTAAGCATCATTACCTCCGCTTCTGTCATCCTGACGCAGGCCGTAAGGGGTAAAAGCCCTCTTTTCCTTCTTGACCTGCTCGAAGATCTCAAGATTCTGCTGCGGTCGCGGTAACTTTTTGTGATGAATATGGTATTGTACTGCCATGTTCTTCACCATCCTGATCTCCACATTGTTCCATAGGAACCGCACTTCGATGTCGGAGTCCTCACCGACAGCAGGTGCTTCATATCTTTCATCAAAACCGTTGATCGCCTCCAGATCCGTTTTGTGAACAGAAAAATTAGATCCGAGAACACCTTTCATCGCGCGGTTTAAAAATCTCCGCACCGATTTGTTCCTGATATAAATTCCTTTGATAACATGTGTTGATCTTCCAAAAATACCATCGACGAGAAGATCCATCAGGAACTTCCCCTCGAGATATCCTTTTCGGATCTTTTCGGCATCAAGTGACCTGGACAACTTTTCCGAAAGGTACACCCGTCGACCTGCAAGCAGCACGCGCGCTTCCCTGTTCCGGTAATGCTCTTCGACAAATCTCCAGTGCGGAATGCAGTCTCCATCCATGAATATCAGATAGGCGCTCCGGCTTTTCCTGATCGCTTCATTGAATATCCTTGTCTTTCGAAAACCTTTGTCTTCATGCCAAAGATGCTGGATCGACAACGGCGAATGTTCCATGATCGATCTAATGGCGCCTACGACATCTGGCCTTGACCCGTCGTCGGCAATCACAACCTCAAAATCCCGAAACGACTGACGTTCCAATGCAGCCAGAATGAGATTGAGGTACTCGATCTTGTTATAAAATGAAATGACCACAGAAACGGGAAATACCCTCATTTATTCAATACCTCCTGATATATCTTGAAAGTTTTAGAAGTTGTCTGTTCTTTGGAAAAGCGCTTCACAAAGGCGAATGCCTGATCTGCCAAAGTTTGCTTTAAAATCTTCTCGTTTAACAAACGCACAACATTAGCCGAAAGTTTGTCTGCGTCTCCAACGGGCGCCAGCAGGCCTGTTTCCATGTGACGTACGATCTCCGGAATACCTCCCGCATCAGTAGCAACCACAGGGATACGCGCAAGAAATGCGTCCAGTAACGAAGTCCCCAGCCCCTCCTCCTTGGAGGTCATCAGGAACATATCAACTGACGACAGCAATACCGCCACATCTTTTCTGTATCCGGCAAACTTGACGTGCTGCTCAATTGATCTTTTCCGCGCATGCATTCTCACGTCTGCGGCGAGCGGTCCGTCGCCGATGATCAGTCCCTGCACGCGATGTCCCGAAGAAACGAGCCGTTCAATTGCGTCAACAAAAGTAAAATGGTCCTTCGATGCATCAATTGCTCCAATCGTCGCAATGATCTCTCTTTCGTCATCCAGGCCGAACTCCCTGACAACAAAGTTCCGGTCGCGTTTGATGCCAGCGAACTTTTCCAGGTCGATGCCACTGTACACTGTAACGCATTTGGACGGATCGCGAACATAATCCTGCATGATGTTCCTGATCCGCTCCGACACGCACAGAATCTTCCTGATCTGCTTGTGGTTGTACTTCCACTTTGAAAAAACATTTTCGCCGGGAAGAAACGCAACCCTTCGGCTCAACACCATTGGAACGCGGTTTCCCAACAAAGCGCTCAATACACCGACGCCTTGCGCTTTGGAAGAATGCAGATGTATCAGGTCAATTCTTTCACGCTTGCAGATCCGCCTGATCTTAAAGGCTGACATAATATCCACTGATCCGGAAAAACCCATGGCATAACAGCGAATGTTGCGTTCACGTGAAAATTTTTCCAGTTGTGAACCCTGCTTCACGGCCAGGACGCTGGTCACGTTTCTCTGCGAAAGATCGTGCAGCAAGTAAGCGAGCTGTTGCTCACCGCCCCGCCACCCTTTCTCAGAACTCATGTGCAGTATCCGCATATCACTGTTTATATACGTCCATGATTTTTTTTCCGATCACCGCAGGCTCGAACCGCTGAATGTACTCGTAGGAAGCAGTGACCATGGAATCTGCAAGTGCACCGTCAAGCAAAACCTTTTCGATCTGCTCGGCGAGGGCTTGTTCGTTGCGCGGATCAACAAATATGGACGAAGGTCCCGCGGCTTCGCTGAAGCACGACCCGAACGAAGTTATGACCGGAACCTTCGACTCGATAGCTTCGATCAAGGGTATTCCAAAACCTTCGAACAAAGACGGATAGATGAACAGTTTTGCCTTCTGATATATCGCGGGGAACTCGTGAAACGGGACATTCCGGGGAAAAAAGATGCTATCAAAAACACCGAGTTGTTTCGCAACAGCAAGCACCTCCTTAAAGTATTCAGTCGGACGCCCGAGTATCACCAGTGGCAACCGCGATGCCTTTGGGATCAGGGCGAGCGCCTTGATCACCACAAGCAGGTTCTTCCGCTTCTCTATGGTGCCTACGCTCAAGATATAGTTATCGGGCAGGGCATATTTTTTAGTGACGGCCTCGATCTGCGCGGCGTCAAGCTTGCGCCGGAAATTCGGATGAGATCCCTGGTAAACAATCTCGATCTTGGAAGGATCTATATTGAGAAACTCTTGCAGATCCGACTTTGTCTGTCCGCTGATGGCAATGATCTTGTCCGCATTGTCGCAGGCAAACCTCAACTTCTTTTTATAGATGGCAATATCAATGGATTTATAAAATTCCGGGTAGCGGTAGAAGATCAGGTCATGCACTGTGATGACCTTCCTGATATTTCTTGGCAGGTTGATCGGAAGTTCCTGGCTCAGCCCATGAAATACAGCGAGCTCGTCAATACTCGATTCCCTGCTGATACCCCACGTGCGCCAAACACTTGTTGTGCGGAAGAACTTGTACCATTTACCCGGCGTGATAACGCGGATGTTGCGCTTTTCCAGAATGTCCGACGTATCCGCGTGCGCCGGATCCCGCGGTGTGTACAAATAGTACGTGTTCTCGGGAAAATAACTGCTTAATGCCCTGACAACGAACCGGCTGTAATTACCCAGACCAGTATTATTCGTAAAAAACCTCTTGGCTTCGAAACCAATGTTCATGAACACAGATAGTGATTTCCGGAAATTGTGGCAAGATCAATAACTG
>CBFGXV010000069.1:0-8419 GCA_965652755.1 uncultured Chryseosolibacter sp.
GACAGCTAAAGATCAGTAAACAGATTACGAACCGGGAAAGCCAGTCGCTGGATAAGTACCTCCAGGAAATTGGCAAGGTTGATTTGATCACCTCGGATGTGGAAGTGGAGTTGGCGAAGAGGATCCGCGAGGGAGATCAGATTGCGCTTGAAAAACTCACGAAAGCCAACCTGCGTTTCGTTGTTTCTGTTGCAAAACAATATCAGAACAATGGACTTACGCTCGGTGACCTGATCAACGAAGGAAACCTCGGTTTGATCAAAGCCGCCAAGAGATTTGACGAAACCCGCGGGTTCAAATTTATCTCTTATGCTGTATGGTGGATCCGCCAGTCGATCATGCAGGCGCTTGCCGAACAATCCCGCATCGTTCGTCTGCCTCTTAACCGCGTCGGTTCACTGAACAAGATCTCCAAGACTTTTTCAGAACTCGAACAAAAATTCCAGCGCGAGCCGTCTTCAGAAGAACTCGCAGAGGTTTTGGATATCTCTACGGAAGAAGTGGCCGATACAATGAAGATCTCTGGCCGCCATGTCTCGATGGACGCTCCTTTCGTCCAGGGTGAGGAGAACAGTTTGCTCGATGTACTTGCCAACGACAGCGAGGAAACTCCTGATTCCGAGCTCATGATGGACTCCCTGCGCAAAGAAGTTCAGCGCGCACTGTCTACGCTGACCCAGCGCGAAGCAGACGTCATATCATACTACTTCGGACTGAACGGCGAACACGCTATGACACTCGAAGAGATTGGTCAAAAATATAACCTGACCCGCGAACGCGTTCGTCAGATAAAAGAAAAAGCAACCCGCCGGCTCAGACACAGCTCGCGAAGCAATACGCTGAAACCCTTCCTGGGATAACAGCATACAAGATAGCTCCTGGTTGGGTTGAACCCCCAACAAAAAAACCACCGAAAGGTGGTTTTTTTATTTCTGATTAATCTGCAAAAAGAACCGGGATAACGCAAGACGCTTTTAGCGCAGCCTATCCCGATCCAATTATCTTCACGCACGCATGTACTGCCGGGCGTTTATTGTGCTGTCTCTGAGGCCAGGTCCTTCACCCGGATATTCCGGAATCGCACCACGGTACCGTGGCCGAGGAATCCGATATGTCCATTGTTGTTATGCAGTCCGGGATGATCTTTCTTGTCCATCGTACCATTTTTGGTCGCTTTTCTGAGGTCGCCATCCACGATAACGGTTCCGTTAAGGGTAACTTTGATTTTGTCTCCCTTGACATATACCTCCTGCTGATTCCATTCGCCCACGGGTTTCAGGAACCCGCGTTTTGCAGGAAGGATTCCATAAACCGATCCATGATATTGATAAGGCTCCAATTTTGCATACACAGGAGCAGTATCATCGAGGATCTGGATTTCTTTCCCGCCGTAAGCAGCATCACCATTAAGAGGCGCGTGGATCCCGAGGCCGTTGTTAGCACCCGGCGTAAGCTGAAACTCGAAGCGGAAGATGAAATCCGAGTATTCCTTTTCAGTATAGAGGTTTCCATGTCCCTTTCCAGCCGGGTAAATAGCAATGGCGTTATCTTCAACAACATATTCGGTCTTGTTGCCCGTCCATTTGTCGAGGTCTTTCCCGTTGAAAAGCAACTCGTAACCGCTCTGCTTTTCTTCCTGCGAAAGTTCGTAAGGTCTGGCGCCAAGCTCCTTCACATAGATGTTGCGGAACGCGAGTTCGTTGCCGTGCGCCTGAAGCTCTATTGCTTCCTCGGGGAAAATGGGAATATTTCTGTCCCAATAGTTTTCCATCACAACGTTATCCACTACAAGCACGCCGTTAAGGTGCACCGTTACTTTATCACCGATCATTTTGATATGAAAAGTATTCCACTCGCCGACCGGGTTGTCGGCTACTACGTCGGGTTTGCTGGGATTCTTCTGATTGTTGAAAAGGCCTCCTGACCCTACCTTCGCCGCAGCTTCTTTACCCCATGGATCCCATATCTGTACCTGTGGTGAGCCGCGAAGATATATTCCGCTGTCGCCGTCCCTGGATATTTTCCAGTCAACGAGCATTTCAAAATCCCCATAGGGGCGTATAGTGCAAAGGTTGGATCCCTTACCCGTGAAATAGATGGCGCCGTCCTTGACACTCCAGCTTTCCTTCAACTTCTCATTGGCTTCAATCTGTTTTTTCGCCAGCACCTCTTTCGACATTTTAGAACGGGCTATCGGGTTTTCAACAAGTCCCTGCCATCCGCTAAGATCATTGCCATTGAAGATCGGTTCATAACCTTTGGTATACGGCATATTTGACAGATAAGTCTGTATGTCGATCACCTCATATTGACTGTCTTGTCCTTCAAGCTTGTCGAGGATCTTCTGAAGCGTGGTTCTTACAACAGATCCGGTAAGGCCGAGACGCGCATCTGCCGTAGGCAGTGCGACTTGCATCACCGCGCGGCTTGCGGCGCGATTCAGTTCTTTATCATCCAGGTACTTTGACACAAAGATCAGCGCCAGAAAGCCCCTCAGGTTTCCTGCCGCGCGGATCACAGCGGTTTTCTCGGCAGTGGTTTTCGCCTCATCCATTGCTGCCCCGAGCATGAGCAACTTCTGGTCATCCGGTATTGCCGACTTTCCAACCTGTGCCACATATGCCTGAAACGCTTTTTCGTGATACTGCTTCAGATCTCGATCTTTTCTGATGTTGAGTAATATCCTCGCCGCCTCATGATCCTGCCAGCCTAACAGTGCCTCAAATGCGGCAGCCTTCTCCTGCGCGTTGCCATTCTCAAATGCGCCTTTGACTTTATTGAGCGCTTCCTGATCTCCGAGGTACGGGAGCAAAGGGAGTACGCGCGCCTTATTATTGTTATAAGCATCATTTACAGCGTTGATGCTTCCTTTGTCTATCGACGCAGTCAGGGCGCCCTGAACTGATTTAACTTCTTCTGCGGTTTTGCTATCGGCAAGCAGGGTGAGCAACTTGCCTGCGTGCTTTGAAGATGCCAGGTTAGGCAATGCCGCGTAAGCTGCGCTCCGCACTGTCTCATTTTGCGCGGACGTCTGCTGAAAAGCAATATCAAACTGGTCTACAGCGCGCCTTTCCGAGAGTATCTGAAGGATAGCTGCCTGAACTTTCGGATTGGCGGCGTCCACCTTTGCTGCAAGAGCCTTTGTATCTTCGTCATCCATCATTCTGAGGAGGGCGTTCTTCGCAGCCGTGATCTCGTCGTCGTCATTGGCTTTAACGAGCACATCGATCACCGTCGGGAGATATTTCTTGTTTGTGCTGTATGCAACCTGTTCTACGGCAGCTATCCTGACAGACTTGTTCTTTGATTGCAGTGCAGGCACCAAAGTCTGGTCGATAAACGCGTCTGTGCGGTTTACACCGGCAAGCATCGAGAGAACCTCAGCCTGAAGGTCGGTGCTCTTCTTATACACTTTGTTCCATTGTTTGGCCGCGCCCTCGTCTTTCGCATTCAGCGCAGCAATCTTCAATACCTCTTTCTGGTAGAGTGGGTCGAACCGGTTCAGTTCCTTGATAAGGACTTTCGTCGACTCATCCGGAGAGGCGATCGTCAAGGCCTTCAGTGCGGCAAGTCTGAAATGTTGCTGCTCTGCTGTAAGGGTATTGCTCAGGATCTCCTGGCTTGCCTTGAGCACAAGATCCGTATTTTTCTTGCCTGAAAGCTGATGGATATACTCGACCAAAGCGTGGGTAGCTTCTGAAGGATCGTTCTTGAATTGAACAGCCTTGGCCTGCTGGAGAAGCGTATTGTATGAAGATGCATCTGCAATCAATGCCAGGGACCATAGCGCATGTTTCTTTGTTGCGACGTCTGCGCTGGTGGCGTATTCTGCGATGGCAGCTGCAGCAGAAGCATCTTTCAATTCACCCAGTGCCTGGATCAGGCGGGATGCAGCCCGTCCATTATTACCTTTTCCGAGCGACGACCGCAGCGCGGAACGCGCTTCCGGTGTTCCGATACTCACGAGTGCAGAAACTGCCTGATGCGTCAGACCGTCTTGTGTGATCATCCCGGACAGTGACGGCACGGATTCGTTGGATCCGATGACTTTGAGGTTATCGATGAAGTAGGCCTTTACTTCCGTATCGTTAGCCTTTTTCAAGGCATTGAGATAAGCCTTCTCGATCCGTGCTTTCTCTTCGCGGCTTCCGGCATGATGCGTGAGAAGCGATACAGCATAACGGGCAGCAATGCCTTCTTCTTTTCCATTCGGAAGCACCGCGCCGGTGACAAGCGCGAGCCCGTCGTCCTTGAGGCTTAAAAGATCCTTGTACAGGCGTGCAGCCTCCTTGTTATCTTTTGCCGGCAGCAGCGCAAGCACATCTGCTACTTTTGTTTCCTCTGTTCTTTTGTCCTGGCCGTAAGTTACCGGCGCCAGTAGCAGACTGAACAAAAAGCAAATCAGTGTTATATATCTAAGTTTCATTATACGTTCAGATTGGAGTTAGTTAAATTTTCCAGGGGCCTCTCATTGGTTGATCGATAAGGCGGTTTGCAGCATCATCGTTGATGAAGACCTGTTTCACGGGATCAAACTCGAGTGAGCGCCCGAGCTGGAGAGCGATCTTACCGATATTCACAACGGTGGATGAGCGATGGCCGTTGATCTCGTTCAACGCGAACTTTTTCCGTGTCCGCACAGAATCGGAGAACAGCGGAACCTGAGGATCGGGATCAGGCATAGCGTCAATGACATTCAGGATGTTCGGAATGTCGGAACGGAATCCGCGATATATTTTTCCCTTCGGGCCTTCGATGTACGGCGCATTCACATCCTTGTTCTCACCATCGAGAATGATCTTGCAACCATCGTCGTATGTGAATTCAATTCGTCTCCAGGTACCCACGGCGTCGTCGTGCTGTTGCGGGGCATCAACGTCTACGCGAACAGGTGAAGTATTGTCCTTCCCGAGGAAATACTGGACAGGATCGATATAGTGTTGCCCCATATCGCCAAGTCCGCCGCCATCATAATCCCAGTATCCGCGGAAATTCGTATGTACTCTGTGCGGGTTATAGGGTTTGTACTGCGCGGGGCCGAGCCACATATCGTAGTCGAGATTTTTCGGAACCTCCATCGGTTGAAGGTTGGTCTTGCCGACCCAGTAAAACTTCCAGTTAAAACCGGTGACCCCACTGATGGTCACTTTGAGAGGCCATCCAAGCATTCCACTTTCGACAACTTTCTTGATCGGCTTCACAGTTGTACCCATACCGTAGAAGTTGTCGTGAAACCGGAACCACGTGTTGAGCCTGAACATACGTCCGTATTGCTCCATCGCTTCCACTACACGCTTGCCCTCGCCGATCGTGCGGGTCATTGGTTTCTCACACCAGACGTCCTTTCCTGCCTGTGCAGCCATCACGGACATAATACCATGCCAGTGAGGCGGCGTCGCAATGTGCACTACATCGATATCAGGTTGGGCGATCAACTCACGGAAATCTGAATAGCCACGCACGCCGGCCCCGATCATGTCCATTGCTTTCTTGAGATGCTCGGTATCTACATCGCACACGGCGACCACTTTCGTTCCTTCATAAGGAATATGACCGCGGCCCATTCCACCAACGCCGATGATACCTTTTGTCAGTGTATCACTAGGCGCTAAATAGCCTTTGCCTCCCAACACATGACGTGGAACAATGTAGAACGCTCCGAGAGCGAGCGCCGATTTTTTTAGAAAGTCCCGGCGACTGGCGGACTTCAATGGGGTATCTGATTGTCTGTTCATTCGATAAACGTTAACACAAGTTTCCAAAGTACACCTTTTGTATGAAATAGGGAAGGACGTTTTTTTAAAGCGGTTTTTTTCTTAGGCAGAGGGTTAAACCCGGGTTAAACCATTAAAGTAAGATGACGGATATCCCCGGCCGAAGCTTTTGCCTCCGAGACAATGGGCAACCGCTCGACGCTGGCCATTGGGCGCGATTAATGGTGTCACCGCGTCACATAGACCCAGGCAGGAAAATCAGCTACCGCCGATCACAAAAGTCGTCGCTTTGGAAGGCAATCTGGGTCAGCGTTCGTATTTTTATATTCCTGATCTGACTAATGAAAATTAAACTGATCCGCGGGCGTTGACGATATCTAATTAATCTTCAAAGTTGTTGCTGACCACCGGCAATAATCTCCGGAAAACCTAACCTGATACCTGATAAGATGACCTCTCATTGCGGATCTCTATGGCGGAAATGCCTCCTCATTCTGCTCGTCCTATTACAGATCCAGACCTTAGCATCTGCACAGTTCGACAGTTTGCGCATGCGGCGCGATGTATTTCGCTTTGCGGATGGCGTCATTCATACATTGTCATCGCCCGTGCGCTGGGATGGAAAAGATCTTGCAACGCTCGGAGCGCTCGTCGCAGGCACCACGGCCTTGACTTTTGTTGACCAGCCCGTGAGACATTTTTTTCAGAGTCGCGATAACCGTTTTCTCGATGGGGTCGAGCGCATAGGCTATCACTACGGGAAGCCATATACCGCTGTGGGTTTGTCTACGGGGTTTTATCTTTCGGGTATAATCTTCAGGAGCGAATGGGCAAAGGAAACGGGAATGATGCTGGGCGCGAGTATTTTTTCCAGCAGTCTGGTGATGGGTGCATTAAAAAACGGCGCGGGAAGGGCGCGGCCTGGTGCTACGGTGGAAAACCTTTTATTTGAGCCCTTCTCAAAAGAACCCCAATACCATGCGTTTCCTTCGGGACATAGCTCCGTCGCTTTTGGCTTGAGTTTGTTACTCGCCAGACGGGTGGAAAGTATTCCTTTAAAGATTGTATTTTATTCACTGGCAGGCACCACGGCGGTAAGTCGGTTGTATTCGGATTCCCACTGGATCTCGGACATCGCCTTCGGCGGAATGCTGGCATGGTTCTGCGCTGACACTGCGATGACGCGAATACAGATGAACCGCTTCAGAGGCGTTCGCAGGGAAAGCAATACCCTTGTATGGAAAGTATATCCTTATCCGGGCGGCCTCACGTTGAGGGCCGCCATCCAATGAACATTTATTCTTTTTTCTTTTTCCTCTTTCCGTATACATTCTTCAAGTCATTTTCAAACAACGTATACGGGTCGTTGTAAAACTTCATGAAGTCAGGAACGCTCGGGTGGCCCGGATGCGGAGCGTAATAGTGTGTCTCACTTCGCGCGTCATTCCGCCAGACAAGCACGTATGAGAGCCGTACGCCCCGTTGCTTCATTACCTTCAACAGACTTTCGGTCCACCATGCAGGGTTGGGTATTGACTCCAGACCTGTTTCGGTGAACGCTGCAAGCTTACCGGCCTTGCGCGCGTAGTCTGAAACGATCTTTAGCTTCAAGGCCGCAGTATCGAGGGCATATCGGCCATTGCGTCCCATATCGCCATAGTTGTCCATCCCCAGCATGTCAACCCATTCGTCTCCCGGGTAGCGCTCCAGAAATTTCTCTTCAGTAAGAAACTTGTTGTCAGGCGAGAATGCGTAGAGGAAATTATGTACATCCAGACTGTCTCTCAGGTACGATACGGTAAACCGCCACAGGGTCTTGAATTCATCGGGAGTACAGTGCGTTGCTCCCCACCAGAACCATCCGCCGTCGAACTCATGATAAGGCCGGAAGATCACCGGAACAAGCTCACCGTTCTGCCCTTTGATACTATGCGCCCATTCGCCGATACCTGTCAGGATCTCCTTGTATTTTTCATGGGCTTCTCCTCCCGGGATTATGTACTTTACGGCGGGCAGCGAAAGTGAATCGACCCAGTAAAAACCTCCGCGGGAAACGGGATTGGAAAAGTGCCACGCTATGGTGGTGATACCACCGCGATTATAAGTCTCGACAACGTTCCTGCGAAGGTTCTCCTTCGACCTTTCAATCACCTCCGGAGGCCGCCCCGAAAATCCGCTGAGGTCGACACCGATGACAGCGGGATGAGAACCTGTAACGGACCGGACATCGGAACGCCCCGGCTCATTAAACCAGCCTCGACCGTATTCGGTAGCATGCTGATGTCCGAAGAGTGTGTGCTTCTTCGAAAGCTTTTTCAGGTTCCTGAACAAAGCCTTTGTCTCAGTGGTTGCCTTCTTGTCAATCGGTCTGCCTTTTTGTGCCAGGGACTGGCCCGCTGAAAAGACCGACATGATCAGCGCAAACAAAAATATTCTGGTCATAGGCTTATGTTCATTCCCCGGCATGTTCGATCGCAGGCGGGCACGACGATGCTCCTCCATTTCGGACAACAGCGTGCGACTCAAGGTAGCTTCACATTTCCGTTATCAAACAACATCCAGTCCATAAAAAGAATATCCTCCTTTTTGCCACGGTCATTCCGAAATACAAAGTAGAGGTCGCCTTGTCCGGCGTTTTCAACCGCTGTATGTGTGAGCTTGACCGGATCACCCAACTTTTCAACCTGGTTGACCCGCGCCTTACC
>CBFGXV010000070.1:0-8385 GCA_965652755.1 uncultured Chryseosolibacter sp.
TCGCAGTAGGTAGCATCCGGACCGTAACTATCCTGCATCGTCCGGTAGTCATTTTTCTGAAATGCGCTGTAAAAATCGCGGATAAGTTTTTCATTCGGGTGCATGGCGGTGGGTGTTTATCTGATACCAATATCCTAAAAAAGCAGATTTAAAATCCGGATTTTATTCCGTATCTTTTATATAAGAACAACCTCTTCCTAAAAATCAAGGGTATGAAAACCATCAACCTGTTTTTGATCCTGCTCCTTGGCTGGCAATGTGTAATAGCCCAGGGATTCGAGCTTGGCACCAACTTCAATCTTTCCCAGCCCGTGGGAATGATGTCGAAAAACATGAACAATGCTTTCGGTGTAACACTGGAGGCGTCGAAAATTCTTAATCCCTCCTTTACGCTCGGGCTTGAAATGGCCTTTGGGAACTACGGTTACGAGTCGACACGGCAGCAATATACTTTTGACGACGGTTCGGTAACAGAAACCGATGTGAATGTCAGCAACAACATGACTTCCGCGTTCCTGACCGGAAAACATTTTCTTCTGAAAGACAAAAAGCTTAAACCGTACCTCAGCGGAAAAGCGGGATGGACGTGGTTCACTACAAACCTCACGATCGAGGATCCCGCAGATGAGTACAGCTGTCATCCGATCGAATCGGACATTCTTTCCAGGGATAATACCTACACGCTAAGCGGAGGGGCAGGCTTGCGCATCGATCTTCAATCTGTTTTTAAGAACACGGAGGAAGGACGTTTTTACTTCGACATCAGTGTCCATGGAACGCATGGCGGTATTGTCAGGTACATGAATGTAAAGAAGAGTCCGCACATGAATGCACCGGACCAGGATGTGATGGCCCGCTTCATCAACACGCAGACACAAGTGATCCACGAACACCACGTGGGGTACGTGTACAGCAGTGTCATGAACATGATGGATTACAGGATCGGCATCATCATGCGGCCTCCTGTACGCTGACCGCTTCGAAACGTTATCCGGCTTTATTAACAACCTTGTATCTCACTGAGACTAGGCCGGTCGAATAAGATTTCGTTTCGAGCAATTCAAGCTGGGTCCTCTTTCTCAAATTCCCGACAAACGGTTTCCCCGCTCCGAGCAGGATCGGATGTATCGACAACCAAAGTTCGTCCACAAGATCCTCATGCATCAGCGAAGAAGTGAGTGAAGCGCCGCCGAAGAGCCAGATGTTTTTTCCCGCTTCAGCCTTCAGACTCCTGACCTTTCCGATGACATCGCCACTCACCAGCTCAAAGCCTTCTGCTGTGCTCTTCAGCGTATTCGAAAATACATAACCTTTGATGTTTGCAAAGGGATTCCCATCTTCCATGCGCATCATCAGCTCGTAACTCTTGCGGCCATAGAGGATCGCATCGACATTCTTCAGAAATTCAGCCATACCATAATCCTGGTCCGTAAAACACCAGTCAAATTCTCCCTCGGGGCCTTCGATAAAACCTTCCAGCGAAACAGCCAGAGCAAGCACGATTTTTCTCATACCATTGGATTTATCCGCAAAAAGAAAATGGCCATTGACAACTAGTGTCATGAAAGGATTTCCAGCGGCCGGAAACGCATCCTTTTATGGCCTCCTCGCGTTAAAATTAGCGTCTTTGTCGCTTCATGCCTATTTTTACTTTAATGAACAGGATCGACCGTCTTACTGCAATTCTTATTCACCTGCAGACGAAAAAGGTCGTCAAGGCAGAGGAAATATCCGATCGCTTCGAGATAAGCCTGCGCACGGTTTACAGGGATGTGAAGGCATTGATGGAAGCCGGAGTCCCCATCGGCTCGGAAGCGGGAAAAGGCTATTTTATTGTGGACGGATATCACCTTCCTCCTGTCATGTTCAATCAGGAAGAAGCCAGCGCCATGCTGACTGCCGGAAAGCTCGTGGAAAAGATGACGGATAACTCCATCCGCAAAGCCTATGAATCAGCCTTGCTGAAGATCAAATCCGTATTGAACTCGTCTGAAAAAGACCATCTCGAGAATCTTCAGTCTTCCATTGCAGTTTTTCGTTTGCCGGACCATCAACCCGATTTTCCGAATCAGTACATGGCTGCCATTCAGAAAGCGATTTCAAAACGAAACGTGCTCTCTATCACCTACCTGTCAACGGGCAAACAGGAGCGCACCATTCGTGTTGTCGAGCCCATAGGTGTTGTGTATTACTCAGGCATGTGGCACCTTATCGCCTGGTGCAGGCTGCGCAACAACTATCGGGACTTTCGCATAGACATGATCCAGTCCCTGACCAACACCGAAGACGTGTTTGACCATCGCAGTCACTACACACTGCAGGAATATTTCAACAGCCTCACGAAGGAGCACCACGACATGACCAAAGTCGTCATACTGCTCGACAACACCGTCACACGATATGCGAAGAATGCCCGGTATTACTACGGTTTCGTGTCGGAAGAAGATGCCGGCGACAAATGCCGTATGACCTTCCTGTCGGGAAATCTGCGATCATTCTGCCGGTGGCTGATGATGTTCGGAACGTCGGTGGAGATCGAATCACCGGCCGAACTCGCAGAAACGATGGATGAGCTGATCGAAGAGCTCAGTGTCCATTACAGGACCTCTTCCGCGGTTCTGAAATAATCCTCCATCAAGTAACATCCATCCGCATTAGCAAAAAAAAGACCCCCGGTTTTGCCGGAGGTCAAATACCTGTCTTTGGCGATTCTGTTACCAGAACACCGTATATAAAATAATAAGAATGACACAAACGATCGCCGCACCTACGGCAAATGCAGGATGTGGTTTAAACATCCCCGAGTCGATCTGAAGTCCCTGGGGATTGTTCTTGCTTCTCGGATCCATCAGACTGATGATAACCATCACCGCGACGACGATAAGAAACACAAAGCCCATCCGGTCAATGAACGGTATCTCAAAGATCGCAGACTCCGGATTCCTCGCAGCGAATCCGTATTCCGCGAGAAGCGAAAGGTCCGCGACCTCGGGAAGGAACTTAAACAGCAACGACAGCGGAAAGGTTATGATCGCTGCAACCAATGCCGCCCTTGCAGTTGTACGCTTCCAGAAGAAGCCGAGAATAAAAATTGCGAATATGCCGGGGGAAACAAATCCAGTGTATTCCTGGATATATTGGAAGCCTCCTTTTTTGTCGATGCCCATGAATGGAGCGATCAGTCCGGCGAGAAACATCGAAACAACGATCGCGATACGGCCAATGATAACGAGATGCTTTTCGGTAGCGTCCTTGTTGATGAACTTCTTGTAGATATCGAGTGTGTAAATCGTGGAGATACTGTTTGCTTTGCCTGCGAGCGACGCAACGATGGCAGCGGTGAGAGCTGCAAAAGAGAGACCTTTTAATCCGACGGGCAACAGGTTGAGCAGTACAGGATAGGCGCGATCCGGATTGACCGTTTGCTCTGCGTCAAGCATCTCGGCCTGAAACATTCCTTCCTGGTACAATACATACGCCGCGATGCCAGGCAACACAACGATCACCGGCATGAGGAGTTTCAGGAAAGCAGCGAAAAGAATTCCGTTGCGGGCCGTGGGGAGATCCGCACCGAGCGCACGCTGCGTAATGTACTGATTACATCCCCAGTAGTTCAGGTTGACGATCCACATACCGCCAAGGAGTATGGTAAGGCCGGGCAAATCGAGATAGTTTGGATCCTCCTGATCAAAGACCATTGTGAAGTGATCGCCAGCGCGTTCCACCATGATTGAAAATCCTTTGATGACGCCGCTGGTATTGTAATGCTCGGACACAAGTTCCAGTGCCAGGTACGTGGTAGCAAGGCCGCCCAGCGTAAGAAAGAATACCTGGATCACATCGGTGTACCCGATCACCTTCATCCCGCCGAGGGTAATGATGATTGCGAAGAGCCCCAGTCCTACCATGCATGCCATCAAAGGCAATCCGGATATTGTACTGATGGCAAGCGCTCCGAGAAAAAGTATAGACGTAAGGTTGACGATCACGTACAGCAATAACCAGAACACGGCCATGATGGTACTCACCGTCGTATTGTACCGCTGTGTCAGGAATTGCGGCATGGTATAGATCCGGTTTTTCAGGTATATCGGCATAAAAAAGATAGCAACCACGAGTAAAGTGGCGGCTGCCATCCATTCGTACGTGGCGATCGCCAGTCCCATCTTGAAGCCTGACCCCGACATTCCGATGAATTGTTCCGCTGATATGTTGGACGCAATCAGCGACGCGCCGATTGCCCACCAGGTGAGCGCCCCTTCAGCGAGAAAAAAATCTTTCGAGTCTGTCTGCGCTTTTTTCTTTCTGTGATAGATCCAGTAGCCATATATAGCCACTATAAGAAAGTAGATCAGAAAAACAATGTAGTCCCAAAGCTGAAGTTGCTGCATATACCTTGTGGGGTGTTTATTAGTCCTTTTTCAAAATGAATCGCCGACAGGCGTGAAGCCAATAAATAAAAATGATGTTTTTTTTCAAAGAAGCAAAACATTCGCGTCATCTATCTTCGAAATCGGAAATGAAAAAAGCCCCGTGGATACACCGCGGGGCTTTGGTAGTGTTGCGTATTCAAATGTTATTTAAGCGCGTCCAGGACATCCATCACTTCCCTTACCGCCTTGCGGCTCGCTTCCATCAAACTCTTCTCTTCCTTATTCAGATCGAGCTCGATGATCTTTTCAATACCATTCTTGCCGAGGATCACGGGAACACCGAGATAGCAGTCCTTGATGCCATACTCACCTTCGAGTTTAACACACACGGGGAAGATCCTGCGCTGATCGCGAACAATGGCCTCAACCATCTGCGCCGCTGCAGAACCCGGCGCATACCAGGCGGATGTTCCCATAAGCTTGACGAGCTCGCCGCCACCGACTTTTGTTCTTTCCAGAATTGCAGTGAGCTTGTCTTTGTCAATCAGCTCTGTCACCGGAATGCCTGAAACGGTGGTGTATCGCGGCAGCGGAACCATTGTGTCTCCGTGACCGCCCATGAGCACGGCCTGAATGTCTTTCGGAGAAATGTTCAACGCTTCCGCCAGAAATGCCCTGTAACGCGCAGTATCCAGAATTCCCGCCATGCCCATTACTCTGGTCCGGGGGAATTTCGAGGTGAGATGCGCCTGATAGGTCATTACGTCGAGCGGATTTGAAACAACGATGATGATGGCATCCGGCGAATGACGGACAACATTCTCCGTCACCGTCTTGACGATACCTGCGTTCGTGCCGATGAGGTCGTCGCGGCTCATGCCAGGCTTACGAGGAAGTCCCGACGTGATCACGATGACGTTTGACCCTGCCGTTTTCGAATAGTCGTTCGTCGATCCAACCGTTCTGGAATCATAAAGGTCAATGGGAGCTTTCTGCCAGATATCCAGCGCTTTCCCTTCCGCCAAACCTTCTTTTATGTCTACCAGCACGATCTGGTTTGCAATCTCCCGGTAAGCGAGCACATCGGCACAAGTCGCACCTACGTTACCAGCGCCAACTACAGTAACTTTCATATGTTATAATTTTTAAGTTTAGATGTCAGAGGCCGGAACAGCTGCCCGGGCATGGCCTTTTTGAATATTGCTGTGTTAAAATCCGTCATGAATTTCAATATGGGGTGATCGGCCGTTTATAACGGGGGCCAATTTATCAATAAGCGCGGATTTGTGAAAAAATATGTTCGTTATTGTGACGACCTTCTAATCGCTGGTTTGCTTCTCTTCTATTACGAGGATGCGCGTAGTTTCCGGCGTTACCTTATAGCACTCGTTGATGCGATGACCCACAACCCACACAATCTTTCCGCCAGCCTCCAGAACGGTAATGTCAGCTTTGCTGTTGAACGGGATCTTCAGATCAATGAGGAAATCGCTGACCTTTTTTTCAGAGCGCATTCCCAGCGGAACGAAATAATCTCCTGCCTCCCATCGCCGCCACAACAGCGGAAACGCGATCCGGTCTGCATCCAGCTGTGCAACCGAAGGGTCCTTTACCAGTTTGAAATCGCTTTGAGAAACTTCTTTGATCATCAGCATGCGTGACTTCTCCCCTGCAACGCGTTGGCCCTCTGGGATCGATTGCGACAAAAAAACGCTCTTTTGTTTTTTGTCAATAAAGTACTGGGTGCGGTCGACGAGCAACTGATGCGTTTCGGAAAGAAAAATTTTTCCAGGCTGATGCTCCCCCGCAATTTTCCTGCACTGATCGTATTTGAATCCGAGGTCCTTGATCATTTCCCACAGCAATACCGCGGGGTCTTTTGATTGCCGCACACGCTGGATATCGATTGCCATGCTGTTTTCGTCGCGCCGGATGCAAGCCGTGGATCTGATCTCTTCAATATAGGCGCGCGCGAATTCCCTTGTGGCCAGAAGGCGCTCATGGGTCTGCCTGAAACCCTCCTCAAATGCCGGGTTCAGCTCTTTCAGCCTGGGGATGACCTGGTGGCGGAGAAAATTCCGCTGATAATCATCCGAGGCATTGCTCGCGTCCTCGCGCCAGCTGATCCCTTGTGCCCCTGCATATGCGAGGATCATATCGCGGGTGGCAAACAGCAAGGGCCGGATGATCTTGTCTTTCTTCGGCGCGATACCGCGCAGTCCGTCCATGCCTGTTCCGCGGACGAGGTTCAGCAGTATGCTTTCAATAGTATCGTTTAAATGATGTGCGGTGGCTACATGATCGAATTCTTCCGAGAGGACCAGCTCCCCGAAGAAATCATAGCGCAGGTCGCGTGCTGCCATCTGTATGGAAACTCCACGGCCAGTAGCGTAACCGTTCGTATCGAACCGCCTGGTGTAAAAGGGCACTTTGAATTGCCTGCACGTGTCTTCGAGCCATATCTCGTCCGCATCGGACGCAGCGCCGCGCAGCTGAAAATTACAATGTGCAACGGCGATCCGGAAACCCGCATCCTTAAGCAGGTGAAACATGACCATCGAATCAACGCCGCCGCTCACCGCCAAAAGGATTTTATCCGTAGTTTTGCAGAGGTTATGGCGGTTGATATGGTTTAATAATTGCTCTATCACGTCCAAATTTACTATTTACGATGAACGTTCCCCGTGTCCTGGTCCTTATTCAGCAGCTTTTTCTTGTCTCCCTTCTGGTCGTGCTGGCAACAGATGGATATGCTCAGAAACGGGTTCGCCTGAAGAACGCGGATGTCCTGAGGTTTGGAAAAAAGAACGAGCAGAATTTCCAACGTCTTATAGGGAATGTGGTTTTCACGCAGAATGAGACGACGATCTACTGTGATTCGGCGCATTACTATCGCAAGGAAAATTCAGTCGAAGCATTCGGTAATGTAAAGATCATTGAAGGCGATTCGATCACAATAACGGGGTCGAGACTGGTGTACAACGGAGATGATAAAACGGCGCAGCTGCGACGGAACGTGGTATTCAAAAAGCTGAAAACAGCCACGCTTTATACAAACTATCTCGACTACGCGCGTATACCCAACCGCGCTTACTACTTCAATGGCGGGCGACTCGTTGACAGCATCAATGTGCTCACGAGCAAGAAGGGATATTACAACGTAAACTCAAATCTCGCATCCTTCAAAGATCAGGTGCAGGTCACCAATCCGGACTACACCATGTATGCTGACAGCATGCAGTACAATTCACGCACAAAGGATATTTATTTTGTCTCTGAAACCACGGTGATCAATAAGGACAGCAGCCGCGCAGTTTACCAGAGCGGTACGTACAACACGATCACCAAGATGTCAGACCTGTATGAAGGCGTCGGCGAGAGTGAAGATTATACGATAGAGGGCGACGAATATGATCTGGACGCCATCCGCAATATTGCCCGGGTCAGGGGAAACGTCGTGATGAGCTCCAAGAAAGAAAATCTGATCATCTACGGTCAGGCATCGGATTATTTCAAAGACAAAGGAATCACCAAAGTTTATAATAACGCCTTTGTCGACAAAGTTACCGAAGACAATGACACCCTCTTCATGACGGCCGATACGCTGGTTTCCATCGATCACAAGGACCCGGAAAAGAAGCGCATCCTCGCCTACCACAAGGTAAAAATATTCAAGAAGGACCTTCAGGGCATCGCGGACTCGCTCGAATACCGCGCCGCGGATTCCATGATCTATTTTTATAACGACCCGGTTCTCTGGACCCAGGGCAACCAGATGACAGCGGATTCCATTTCAATGCTGATAGAGAACAACACGATCAGCAAGATGTTCCTGGTCGACAATGCGTTTGTTATCTCGCAGGACACGCTCAGGAACTTCAACCAGATCAAGGGCCGCGAGATGCTGGCCGAATTCTCCGGCAGCCAGATCAGCCGGGTTATCGTCGAAGGGAACGGCGAGAGCCTGTACTTCGCCCTCGACGAGGAGGATCAGGGTTTCATGGGGATGAAC
>CBFGXV010000071.1:0-8380 GCA_965652755.1 uncultured Chryseosolibacter sp.
GACGAGCTGCGGCACGGCTACATGCTGATGGACAGAAGTATCACGTTTGCGCCAGACTTTCTCATAAACGCAGGCGGGCTGATGAACGTCTACCATGAGCACCTTGGAAACTATAACCGCAAGCGTGTAATGGAACAAGCTGAGAAGATCTATGATACTTGTTTGAACATCCTCGGATTTGCGGACAGTGAGAAGATCTCCACCCAGGAGGCGGCTATCAGGCTGGCCGAGAAGCGAATCGCCGACGTTGGGCGCCTGCGCATGACGCGCTAGGAAGCTGGCTTCCGGGGAAGTCGGAGCTCCCGAGTCGAAACAATTTTAATTTATGTGCATCCTGTTAGTGAAATACCTGACAGGATGTTTATTTTTGTGTCCATCTATTAACGTTCTTTAAAATGCTGAACAGAAGAAGCCTCCGGATAAAAGTAATGCAAAGTCTTTTTGCCTTACAGCAATGCAGGGAGGCCACTTACGAATTGTGCCTCGAGAAAATAAGCGAAGGTTTTGCGCCCGATCTTAATTCCATGGAGGTGCAGGATAAGTCCCGGCTTCAACAGCAGAAAAAGGAAAGCATCAAACTTTTCGAAAAAGCGTTTGCAGCCGATGAGTCTTCCGTCGAGCATGAGGATCCCCGCATCGTAAAGGCGGTTCAGACAGCGCTGAAATTTTACAAGGACCAGGTCAGGAAGGATACCGATTTCTTCAGAAAGAACCTTATTGTTGAGGTTGAGAAGATATACGACCACTACATAGCGACCCTGAGTCTTGTGACGGCATTTGCAGAGCTTGCGGAGGCGGATAAGAAAGTCAGCCACAAGAACTTTGTCAACAACAGCTGGATCAAGGCCTTGAAAAACAGCGAAGCTTTGAGAAAGGATGCCTTGCGATTAGGACGACACTGGCAGAATAAGTCCGAAGACGTGCGGCACTGGTTCCGCGATGTGGTGCGGCAGGACAACGAATATCTCAACTACCTGGACCGGAAGAGCCCCTCGCTGGACGACCAGAAAAAGTTTGTCAACCATCTTTTCAAGAAGGTAATACTCGGCAAGACCGTCATCAACGATTTTTATGAAGAGGAGGTGTTACGTTGGGCGGAGGACAAGGATATAGTCAAAGCTCTTGTTGAGAAGACTGTGAAGTCATATGAGCCGGAGAACCATAAGGAGATCACGCTTCACACATTGTCATTGAATTGGGAGGATGATAAGAACTTTATTGAAACGCTTTATCAGGTTGCTACCACGCTGAAGCCTCATCACCGGGAGCTGATCTCAAGCAACACGCGCAACTGGGAGGTGGACCGGTTGCCTCTGACCGATCGGATAATCCTGGAAATGGCGATCGCTGAACTGTTGAGTTTTCCGAACATACCGGTAAAAGTCACGATCAACGAATACATTGAATTGGCAAAGACCTACAGTACGCCGAAAAGTCGCAACTTCATCAATGGCATCCTCGATGTTATTGCGAAGGAGCTGGTGGAAACCGGGGAAATAAAAAAGAGCGGCAGAGGTCTGATTGATAATAAATAAGCCTTTAGGGCGTATATTTGTTAATAAATGTTAAAATTTTGAATTTAAGTCTCAACGATAATAATTTTGAGGGCCTATGAGCAAAAAGGGAGGAAATACGCTGCTTGCGTTTTTAGTCGGCGCAGCTACAGGTGCCATACTTGGAGTTTTATATGCACCGGACAAAGGGTCTAACACCCGTGAAAAACTTTCTTTTCAGTTGGATAAATACCGGGTGATGCTCCAGGACGTGATCAACGATTTTGTTTCCGGCAGAGAAACTCCTCTGACTTCCGAAGCGAAATCACAGGGTCAGAAAGTTGTGGACGAGGCGAAAACAAAAGCGGAGAAGCTGCTGGAGGACGTAGATGAACTTTTATTGCAGATCCGTGGTAAGAAGAATTAAAACAATCTGAAGAATATGAAAATGATGTGGATAAAGTTTTTCCTGGTCATCACCCTCGGGGTAGCATTTACCTCTTGCAAGGACAGAAACGCTGAAAAGAGAATTGCTGAGCTTGAAAGCCGGTTGGCTGAACTCGAAGGAAAGAAAACTGTCAATCCTACTGCTGCGCCTACACCAGCTACTCAGCCGGTGAAAGAAGAAAAGCCGGCGGGTCCATTACCCCAATTCCAGTTTGAAACTGTTGATCACGATTTTGGGACAATCAAGGAAGGGCAGGTTGTCGAGTATACTTATAAGTTCAAGAATAGTGGTGAGGCGCCCCTGATCATACAGGCTGCGCAGGGCTCTTGCGGATGTACCGCATCAGACTGGACAAAGACGCCGATCCCTGTTGGGGGTACCGGTTACGTGAAGGCGAAATTCGACAGCAATGGCAAGCCAAACATTCAGAACAAGACCGTTACTGTTACCGCCAATACTTGGCCGAAGCAAACAGTATTGCGTTTCAAGGCGATGGTAACTCCGAAAGCCGACGGCGCAGCTGGTCCAGTCAGATAAAAGCAATGGAAATGTTTACAAAACCCGGACGGCTGATCCGGGTTTTTTTTTGGTATATCACAGTCTTCGCAAGCCGGTGAAACGCAGGTTGAACCGGCAAAGGAAATGACACTGTTTTATGTTTGGCCGCCCTGCAAAATGGTGGGTAATAATCGGTTAAATCGATTAACTTTGGCAGCTAATTAACTAACTTATATGTTAAACATTCTATTACAGGCCACACCCAGCGGGGGCGGGCAATATTTTCAGCTCATTTTCTTCGGTGCGATCATTCTTGTATTTTATTTTTTCATGATCAGGCCTCAACAAAAGAAGGCAAAGGACCAGAAAAAATTTATCGACGACATCAAGAAAGGTGACTATGTCGTGACGATCGGCGGCGCGCACGGTTACGTAGGCGAGCTCGAGGGCGATACATTTATACTTGAGGTGGAAAAAGGCGGAAGGATACGATTCAACAAATCGGCGATTTCTCTCGACGCCACACGCATAGCGAACAAGAAATAGGCCTCACGTTGGGGGCGGCGTTGAATACTTTTCTTCTAAAGGATAATGAGAGTCATTTACAACATATTCAATATCCTTCGATTCAACAGACGAAACTGGAAAGCCGTAGTGTTGTGTATCTTCACAGCTACGGTTTTTTGGTTTTTTAATGCCCTCAACAAAACCTATACTACCAATATCAATTTTCCACTGTCGTTTGATTACGACAACGATAATTTTCTTCCCGTCGGGAATCTTCCGGCCAACGTCAGATTGAATGTGACGGGGAGCGGATGGGAGTTATTTAAACGAAGCACCGGGGTGAAGCTTGATCCACTTGAGATCCCGCTTGAAAGACCGGGAGACGTTAAGAAAATAGTCGGCAGCGGATTGAAATTTTCATTCACGAATCAGCTCAACGGCCTTGAGATCAATCATGTACTCAGCGACACGATCTATCTGGATCTGGAGCCCAGGGCAGGCCGGTGGATCAAACTCGCTGTTGATTCCATTCAGTACAACATTAAACGCACGCATGGGCTGACAAGTGAGATAGCCGTGATGCCGGATTCGACATACATCGAGGGTCCGAAAAGGATTGTCGAAAAGATCAGGGAACCGGTGATGTTGACGATACCACAGCGGAATATCGATGAATATTATGTCAAGAGCATACAGGTGGAGCTGCCTTTCCAGGACATGATCACAATCGATCCGCCGGCGGTGTCAGTGATGTTCAATGTTGAGGAGATGGTCACTGTCCGCGATTCGATATCTCTTTCGATCGAAAATATTCCTTCCTCAGTTTCCGAAGTAATGAATTCAGGAAAGATCCCTGTAGTGCTAAGCGTACCGGCGAGCTTTGCAGAAACAATGCAGGCGGATTCCCTTAAAGCAGTTCTCGATCTGCGCAATTTCCGCGGAGGTGTTGAAAAGATCCTGCCGCGCGTCGAAGGACTACCCCCTTACAGTTCTGTGATCAGGATCGATTCGGTAATAGTCAGATTGTAGTCGTGAAAGCCCCCCTTCAAATCGGTGTTACAGGCGGCATTGGCTCCGGTAAGTCGCTGATCTGTAAAATCTTCCGTCACCTCGGAATATCCGTATATGATGCTGACCGCCATGCGAAAGCACTAATGACCACCGATGGAATACTGGTATCGCAAATCAAAAAAGAATTCAGTGATTTGTCATATCATGCGGATGGAGGCCTTAACAGGGAATGGCTCGCAAACCATGTGTTTTCCGATGAAACGAAGCTGAACATACTCAACCGCCTCGTTCATCCCAGGGTTGCGATCGACTATGAGCAATGGGTTAGTAGTCGGCGTAACGAACCTTACGTTTTGAAGGAAGCGGCACTTCTATACGAGTCCGGATCCTATCGCTCACTCGACAAGGTCATTGTCGTTTCTGCGCCGGAAGAAATACGGGAGAAGCGTGTGCTCAGGCGCGACGCCCACCGGACTGTCGAACAGTTTAAGGAGATTGTCGAAAAGCAGTTACCTGAAGCGGAAAAATTGAAACTCGCTGACTACATTATTGTTAATGATGATATGCAGTTGGTTATTCCACAAGTGTTGAAGCTGCACGAAAAAATCACAAACGAATTGATTTCAAACTCATAGTCACCGAATACCACAAACCGATACGATATCGAACTTATATGCGCTTCAAATTTCTTTCTCAAGTTTTTTTCTGGTGCTCGTGCATTTTCATCCTGATTTCCTGTGAATCCAAAAAACCATCACCTGCCCAGGCCAGGCCCCGGATGCAGGGAACTTTGTTGGTCGATGCGTTCCTGGTGGAGCAGAGCAGCGTGAGCGAAAACGTTGAAGTGCCAGGCACACTGTTTCCTTTCGAAGAGACGCAGATCCGCGCTGAAACTGGCGGCCGCATCATCAAGTTGAATATCGAGGAGGGAGCGACTGTATCGAGGGGAACACTTTTGGTCAAGATATTTGATCAGGATCTCCAGGCGCAGCTGCAAAAATTGCAGGTGCAGCTTAAGATCAACGAGAAGACAGAGGAACGCAACCGCGAACTGCTGTCGATCAATGCGATCAGTCAGCAGGATTACGATCTCAGTACGCTGAATGTCGAGAATCTTCGCGCCGATATTGAAGCTGTTAAGATCGCCATTTCGAAAACGGAAATTCGCGCGCCGTATAGCGGTCGGCTCGGACTGCGCAATGTGAGCCTCGGATCGTACATATCGCCTTCCGATATCGTTGCTACGATCAGGCAGGTTGATAAGTTGAAGCTCGAATTTTCTATTCCGGAAAAATATGCGAAGGAGATAGGCAAAGGATACACGGTAAGATTCAGGGTTGACGGAGGAAAGCAAGAGCACCAGGCAGTGGTACTGGCCACGGAAAACAGCGTGGACCAAAACACAAGGACGCTCAAAGTAAGGGGTGTTGTAAAGGAAATTGACCGGGAGCTGGTGCCGGGCCTTTTTGCGAAAGTAAATCTTCAGCTGGGTAAAAATTCAAATGCGCTTAAGGTACCGTCGCAAGCGATCATACCAAACGTGAGGAATAAGCAGGTGATCGTTTTGAGGAAAGATAGTGTAAGGTTTACGGTAGTAGAAACAGGGATCCGGGATTCAGCTTTCGTCCAGATATTGGATGGACTGCAGCCTGGGGACACCGTTATAACGACAGGATTGATGGCCATCCGCCCTACCACCAAAGTAAAGATCCAGCGGATGATTTCTTTGTAGGAGTTTGGAACTCGATATCACGATATTATGAACATTTCAGAATTAAGCTTACGACGACCGGTGCTGGCATTTGTCATGAACATCGTGCTTGTCCTGTTTGGGATAATCGGCTACAATTTTCTCGGCGTTCGCGATTATCCGGTTATCGACCCTCCCAATGTCAGCGTGCGTACTTCGTATGCGGGTGCGAATGCGGACATCATCGAATCCCAGATCACCGAACCGCTGGAGAAGGTGATCAATGGCATTGCTGGTATCAAGAATATCACATCGAGTTCAAGCGTTGGATCCAGCAGCATCAACGTTGAATTTGAACTCGGTGTTGATCTGGAAGCCGCGGCAAATGATGTTCGCGACAAGGTTTCACAAGCGCTGCGTTCGCTCCCTCAGGACCTGACCAGTCCGCCGGTAGTTTCTAAATCCGACGGATTTGGGGAATCGATCATGGGCGTTACCGTTCAGAGCAACACGCGCAATCCGCTTGAGCTGACAGAGTTCGTCAACAACACGCTTGTAGAACGTCTTCAGACAATCCAGGGTGTGAGCAGTATCCAGGTTTGGGGGGAACGCAAATACGCAATGCGTATCTGGCTGGACCCTGCCAAACTCAGTGCATATGGACTGACACCGCTGGACGTTCAAAGCGCTCTCAACAAAGAAAATGTGGAGCTGCCATCGGGAAAGATCTCCGGCAATAATACAGAACTGACAGTCCGCACCTTTGGCCGGCTTTACGAAGAAGACGACTTTGAAAACGTGATCATTAAATCCGGGCTGGAGGGCGAGATCAGGCTTAAGGATGTTGGTGAAGCGATCCTCGGTCCGGAAAACGAGGAAACTGTCATGCGCGAAAGTGGTGTAACGATGGTCGGAATGGGCGTCGTGCCGTTGCCAGGTTCAAACTATGTGGAGATCTCCAATGAATTTCACAAGCGAATGGAACAGATCAAGAAGGATGTTCCTGACGACATCAAAGTGGATACATCTTTTGATCAGACTGTCTTCATCCGACGGTCAATTGCAGAAGTTGGAGAGACGCTTGTAATTTCATTCTTACTCGTGGTCTTGATCATTTATCTGTTCTTCCGCGACTTCCTGATCGCGATCAGACCACTGATCGACATTCCTGTTTCTTTGATCGCAACATTCTTCATCATGTACTTGTTGGGATTTTCCATCAATGTACTGACGATGCTCGGTATTGTTCTGGCAACCGGACTTGTAGTGGACGATGGGATCGTGGTCACTGAAAACATATACAAGAAGCTCGAAGGAGGTATGAACAAATACCGCGCAGCGCTTGAGGGGTCGAAGGAAATCTTTTTCGCAGTTATTTCCACTTCCATAACGCTGGCAATTGTGTTTCTGCCAATTCTTTTCCTTGAAGGGTTTGTTGGCCGGCTCTTCAAGGAGTTCGGGATTGTTGTAGCCGGAGCTGTTCTCATTTCGTGTTTCGTTTCACTTACACTGACACCGGTATTGAGTGTAAAGCTCACCCGCTCCAAACATAAACACTCCAGATTTTATAATGCCACAGAGCCATTTTACAGAGGAATGGAAAACGGATACCACAGATGGCTAACTGGTTTTATGAAGTTTCGATGGGTTTCATTTATCATTGTTGCCCTGTGCCTTGCGTCAGTGTATTTTATCGCATCAACAATTCAATCTGAATTGGCTCCGATGGAGGACCGGAGTCAGTTCCGCCTTCAGATGACTGCCGCCGAAGGAACCTCATATGAATATATGGACCAATATGTTCAGGAAGTGACGCAGTTTATCATGGATTCTGTTCCGGAGGCAAATAATATCATGTCGTTCACTGCGCCCGGATTTTCCGGCGGGGGCTCATCAAACAATGGGTTTATCAGAGTGAAGCTTGTCGATCCGGATGAACGCACGCGCTCACAACAGGAGATTGTGGATATGGTGAGTCGCAATTTGGGCAGGTTCCAGCAAGGACGCGCATTCCCCAACCAGGAACAGACGATTTCTGTCAGCAGAAGAAGCGGACAACCAGTACAGTTCGTTATTCAGCACAATGATTTCGAAAAACTGAAAGCGGCGATACCAAAGTTTCTGGAGGAGGCGAATAACCACCCGGATCTGCAGTCGCCGGATGTCGATATGAAGTTCAATAAGCCTGAACTGAAAGTTGAGATCAACAGGCTCAAGGCTGCGCAGATGGGCATAAGCGTTCAAAGTATAGCCCAAACGTTACAGGTGGCATACAGTAACCTCCGATTCGGATATTTTAGCAAGGACGGCAAACAGTATCAGGTTATGGGCCAGGTTACGAAGATCAACCGCGACGATCCCGATGACCTGAAGAATCTTTTTGTCCGTTCGAACACAGGTCAGCTGATCTCTCTGGACAACGTTGTGACCACTTATGAGTCGACTACCCCTCCGTCGCTGTACCACTTCAACAGATACAAGTCTGCTTCATTTTCAGCGGGACTTGCGCCCGGAAAAACGGTTGGTGACGGCGTGAGAGCGATGGAGGAGATCTCTGAGCGCGTGCTGGATGAGACTTTCACAACATCGCTTGCCGGTGTATCGCGCGACTACAAGGAGAGCGCAAGCAATACTACTTTCGCATTTCTGTTGGCCATCGTCCTGATTTACCTGGTACTTGCTGCACAGAAATGTGAAAGTAGTATTGCTTGCGTTCTCCTTGTAGTCGCGCGA
>CBFGXV010000072.1:0-8369 GCA_965652755.1 uncultured Chryseosolibacter sp.
CCATTACAGTAGCCTCAATCAAAACCGCAAGAGGTAGAAATGAATAACGAATGAGAACCTTGCAACCAATGACAAATGAGCAATCAACGACCAAAGGGGAAACTGCCGTTGATAATGAAGAAACGAATACTGCGAAAGTGGAAACTGCCAAAAAGCTACAATTAGAAAATACGGGATTAATCACATCAACGAACGATAGTACCATTCGTCATTCGTCATTCTAAATTCGTAATTATGAACGTAGTGATAATCAAATACAACGCGGGCAACATTCAATCTGTCTCTTTTGCATTGGAGCGGTTGGGTGTTGGTTTTACGATTACGGATGATAAGGAAGCTATCCGGTCTGCTGACAAGGTTATTTTTCCAGGGGTGGGTGAAGCGAGTACAACGATGGAATACCTCAGGGATAAGGGACTTGACTCCCTTATTCGCGAGCTCAAACAACCTGTGCTCGGTATATGCCTTGGCATGCAACTGATGTGCAGGCATTCGGAGGAGAATGATACGCGCTGTCTGGGGATATTTGACGAGCCTGTGAAACGTTTCATTCCGCAGCCTGGCATGAAAGTGCCGCACATGGGATGGAACCAATTGAGTTTAAAGGACAGCTGGCTCGACCGCGGACTGGAAAATGAAAACGCATATTTTGTTCACAGCTATTACGTCCCAGTGAATAAATATACTTCCGCTATCACGGAATACATCAACCCGTTCAGCGCTGCAATGCATCGCGATAATTTTTACGCGGTACAATTCCACCCGGAAAAATCGGCCAGAGCCGGTGAGATGGTATTAAAAAGTTTTTTCAAATTATGAGGATCATTCCAGCTATCGATATCATTGACGGAAAGTGCGTACGACTTACCCAGGGAGATTATGCCCGAAAGAAAGTATACAACGAAGATCCATTGGAAGTTGCCGTGAGTTTTCAAGAGGCCGGGTTAAATTACCTTCACCTGGTTGACCTCGACGGAGCCAAAGCGGGAAAGGTGACCAACTGGGACGTGGTTGAATCTATCACGAAAAATACAAACCTTAGTGTGGATTTTGGCGGAGGGATCAAGACCCAGCACGAGCTGAACCGCCTGTTTGACATTGGCGTCAGGCAGGTAAATCTCGGAAGCATCGCCGTGAAGGACAGCTCCCTTGTGAAGGATTGGATCAGACAATTCGGAGCTGAGAAGATCATCCTCAGCGCCGACGTAAAAAACGAAAAGATCGCCATCAGCGGATGGGCTGAAGATTCTGCCATTGACATAACCGACTTTATCAGTGATTACGTCCGCATGGGGATTACTTATGTAACTTGTACAGACATCAGCACGGATGGAATGCTCCAGGGACCAAACGCCGGCCTTTACTCGAAGTTGCTTCAGGAATTCCCTTCAATAAAACTCATCGCCAGCGGCGGAGTAAGTGATATCAACGATATCAATGAACTAAGAAAGATCGGAGTCGATGGCGTCATCGTCGGAAAAGCGATCTACGAAGGAAAGATAAACCTCAAAGACCTCTCCCCACCCCAAACACATTAACCCCCCTTCGCCACCGCGCACACGCCGCGCAGGCTACGGCGGCCACGCACCTTAACACATAAACACATTCCTCAACACATTCCTCAACACATCAACACATCCTTATGTTAACCAAACGAATCATTCCCTGTCTCGATATCAAGGATGGCCGCACGGTAAAAGGCATCAACTTCGTCAACATCCGCGATGCCGGTGATCCCGTGGAGCTCGCTGCGATGTACGCCCGGCAGGGGGCGGACGAACTGGTGTTCCTGGATATTTCCGCCACAGACGAGGCGAGGAAAACTTTTGCATCGCTTGTGAAAGATATCGCGCGGCACATCAACATTCCTTTCACCGTGGGAGGTGGCATCAGCAGTGTGGCCGACGTTGCGCCCCTGCTGGAGGCGGGAGCGGATAAGGTTAGCGTTAATTCTGCTGCGGTGAGGAACCCGGATCTCATAGATGAACTGGCCCGCGCATTTGGTTCGCAGTGTATTGTACTTGCGATCGATGCGCGCCGGATCGACAACGCATGGATCGTTCATACCCACGGGGGGAAAAGGCCCACAGATAAAAAATTGTTCTCATGGGCAAAAGAAGGACAACAGCGGGGCGCGGGCGAAATACTCTTCACCAGCATGGATCACGACGGCACCAAAAAAGGATTTGCCGTTGATGCACTTCATAAATTACACGATTTGCTTACCATCCCTGTTATCGCGTCGGGCGGCGCAGGGGAAACAGGACATTTTATGGACGCTTTTATTCTTGGCAAGGCCGATGCTGCCCTGGCGGCGAGTATCTTTCACTTCGGAGAAGTAAAGATCCCGGATCTGAAAAAATATCTGAAGGAACGCAATATTGACATCCGGATTTAACAAAACGTAACTTGTACAGATTGATATAATAATTATGGTTCAACAAAAGCACATAGATTTCGAAAAGCTCGGCGGCATTGTACCCTGCATTGTACAGGATGCAAATTCAAACATTGTCCTCATGCTCGGGTTCATGAACGCGGAAGCATTGCAGAAAACCGTTGCCGAAAAAAGGGTCACCTTCTTCAGCCGGAGCAAACAACGTCTGTGGACGAAAGGCGAGACATCCGGAAACTTTTTGATCGTAGCGGACATCATTGCAGACTGCGATCAGGATACAATCCTGATCAAAGCGCATCCGGTGGGTCCGGCCTGCCACACAGGTGCGGATACGTGTTTTAACGAACGCAATCCGGGATGGAACCTCGCAGGCCTGGAGAAGACAATTGCCGATAGAAAGAATAACCCGAAGGAGGGGTCATACACGACAATGCTCCTAAACTCGGGAATGAATAAGATCGCCCAAAAGGTCGGAGAAGAAGCTGTGGAACTTGTCATCGAAGCAAAAGATGACAACAAGGAACTCTTCCTGAATGAAGCCGCCGACCTCATGTATCACTATCTCGTCTTGCTCCAGGCCAAGGGTTATTCGCTGCAGGATGTAGAGGACGTCCTGAAACAACGCCACAAAAAATAGGAGCACGGTAATGCGGCCTGCGATTAACGGCACGGCAATCAATCGAATGACCTACGAGCTAAACGAGCGAAATCTCCATGCGTCGCGGCAAAAATCACGCGACACTTAAAGTCATTTTTCTCTCCCGGAAATGCCCGGATTTTCGTAGATTAGTTGATAACCCGCATCTATGAGAACAAGGTCATTTAACCTTCGATACCCGGCCATCCTTCTTATCCTGGCAGTCCTGACGTCTTGTATTCCGGATAATTTAAAGGAACAGATGAATCAGAACATGGAAATGGCGCAAAGCATGTTCGCTGACCAGGAATTCAAGAAAGCGATTGCCCACATAGAGCTGCACAAGCTGCGAAACGGCACCTATCCTTCATCGCTACGCGACCTGCAGTTTCTGACTCCGTTCGACTCTTCAACACTTAAATTTGTTGAATATCACAAGCTCGATTCCGGTTACGAATTAAACATCAACTTTGAACTCCCTGACTTTACCGGCAACAATAAAAAGGACGTGAAGCTGTCTTACCCGGATGAGTTCTGGAAAGGCCTTGGGTGTGTCAGGTCTAACGCAAGATAAGCGTCGTTGATCCTGATGGTTGCGGTCATACTTTGATCGCAATGACGGTCGTAATGAAACCAGTTTGACCGCTGACGAAAGGTCACCTGGATCCCCCTGATTCATAAACAGTGAGCTCCCCATCCCGCGTCGGGTAGATCTTCATATATGAAAGGCGATATGTAATGATTGACCTCCGTTCTGACTTGCTGTACTCTGCTTCAAGCAGGCCGTCGGCCTCGAGCATGGAAAATGAAAGGTGTTCTCCATCTGGTTCGATGTGCGTGTAGATGAATCCGCCGCCTCCGGCCATTGCATCGAGTTCACCCATGATGGGAAATGAATTGGATTTACGGTAGCTTAGAGACACTTCGATAAAACCGCGGTCGGATGCCGGCCAATCCTTCATGATCGCCACTTTCGCATAGTTGTCCTCGCGCGCCACGATCCTGATGCGTTCCGCCCTCGACAGGAATCTCTTGTTGCGTTTCGTAATAACACACGATACTGAATAAATCCCCTCAATGGAATGCCCGAGTGACTTGGCGAAATAACGCTTCATAAGATCCTCGACATCCACTTCCTCGTAGAGCGTCTTCTTACTTTTCCTCCCATTTTCAGCCTGGGCGAAAAGCTTAAAGGAAATCAGGAAAAGTGCAATCAAAAGTGCGATGCGCGCCATAACCTTCGTTGTTAAAAGTGTATATCCTCGTAGAGACCGCTCTTGCTCGTCCGGCATGATAGTTTGCCTTTAAGCGCCTGCGGCTTGAACAGTGATTTTCCCAGCAGCATCCGTACACATTCCTGAATACCTTCCGTAATGGACGGGTGGGGATGTACACATTCCGCGAGTTCCTCGATGCCCTTGTCCATGGATATCAGCAATGCCACCGCTTGCATCGCGCTTGACGCGTGATGGCCGATGATCTTTAAACCGAGGATCTTCATTTCAGAATCGTTTGTCACCAGGAGTTTAATAAAACCCTGCGTGTTCCTTTTGGCAATCGCCCGGGGAATGCAACCGTAATCCAGCGTCACGACCCTGTAATCAATTCCTTTTTCACGGGCGCTGACCTCGTTCAGCCCGACGCCTGCCACCTCAGGATGAAGGAACATGATGGTGCTGATGTTTTCATAAACCAGCTTCCTCAGGGGATTGCCGAATATTTTTTCAACAGCATGCCGCCCTTCGAGCTCGCCGACATTCACGAGCGAGATGTCTGCCGTGATATCGCCTACGGCGTAAATATTTCCAATATTCGTTTGCGTTTCGTTGTCCTTTATCCCTCGTTTCGTAAAATCGATTCCCATGTTTTCATCCCAAAGGCCCTCGAAATTCGGCGTTCGTCCCACGGCGACAAGTGCTTTCTCAACGTTGAACTTCGCTTTGCTGCCGTCGTTATATTCAAGCTCATACTCAACGCGACCGTTTTTTACCTCCATGCTGATGAGATGCGAGTTCCTGTGAATAAGAATGCCGTTGTTCTCCATGTTGCGCTCGACGATCTTGACCACATCCTCATCCTCGAAGGGAAGAATGCGATCACCTTTGTCGATCAGATTGACTTTTGTTTTCCCGAATGCCGAGAAAATGGTGGCGAATTCACAACCGATGACACCAGCTCCCACGATAACCATACTCTCCGGAAAATCTTCCATGTTCTCGATGCCATCGCTGGTCATCACGATCTTTTCATCGATGGGGAGCTCGGGCAGATAACGTGGACGGCTACCGGTCGCGAGCACAATGTAGTCGGCCCAGACAACCCGTGTTCCGGTGTCGGACGTAATCTCCACTTCGTTGCAGCTCAGTAATCGCGCGGTTCCCTTGCTGAAAGTCAGCAGATGCGCATGCCTGGAATTCTGCATCTGTTGCATGTGGTCCTCAAGCATGTGCTTGCGCTCCTGAATTGCATTCCTGACTTCCTGCTGTATTTCCTTGTAGTTGACATCTGGAACCTGAATATTGAACTTCTTCAGGTTTTTTCTGAATGACGCGACTTCCCTTGACAGCTCCCACCATGTCTTAGAAGAGAGGGCTCCATTTGTGACGCCCGCCCCTCCGACTTTTTCCTTCTCTATAATCAGAGTACTTTTCTTGAAATCAAGAGACCGCATTGCGGCAGCGTAACCGGATGGGCCCGCGCCGATCACAACCAGATCATATTTTTCCATAAAATCGCTAAAAAACAGGGGTTCTACTTACTATTTACGATTTTTCAACGCGAGATTCAAGAAGTTAAGTGGGATTTTGTCAAGACGAACGTCGCGCATAACACAGGAAATGTACGATCGGACCGCGCGATCTTGTTCTTCAGCGACGAACGGGCTCCGGCCCAGGCGCATTACCTGATCGTGCGGAGAAATGTTGTTCGCAGAAGTCAACTTTTAGTAGCTTTGGATGCGTCATTAACACGCGGATTAATTGCGGTTAAACATGGAAGAACTCCTCGAACTGGACAGAGAGATATTTCTCGAGCTCAACAGCAGTTTTCGCAATCCATTCGTGGATCAGCTTATGATGTTTCTGAGCACTACCAGTGCATGGATCCCGTTGTATCTTTTTTTGCTCTACCTTCTGATCCGAAACTTCGGAAAACAAACCTGGCTGATCTTATTGGCAGTTGCGTTGACAATACTGCTTGCAGATCAGATCACAAGTACTTTTATGAAGCCATTTTTTGAAAGGCTGCGACCATCGCATGAGCCCTCCCTTGCAGAGCAGGTTTACCTCGTCAATAAATACAGGGGTGGAAGATTTGGTTTTGCCTCCAGCCATGCGGCGAACACTTTCGGGATTGCGACGCTGATGTTCCTTTTACTGAAGCAATATCGCCCATGGATCGGACTGCTTTTCCTCTGGGCGCTCGGGGTGGGCTACACGCGTATTTACCTCGGTGTACACTATCCGGGTGACATACTCGCCGGATTCATGGTTGGATTCCTGTGTGCCCTGGCGACGTATTTTCTGTTCCTGTTTGTCCGGAATACCATCGACAAACGCACAGCCTTAAGGGCGGGAAGGCAGTAGTTTCTTTATGTACTTTCCGATAATATCGAACTCCAGATTGACCACGTCACCGCCGCGAAGTCGGGAAAAATTCGTATGGGCGAACGTGTAAGGAATGATAGCCACAGTAAATGCATCGTGTCTTGAATTAAAGCACGTGAGGCTGATGCCATTAACCGCGATCGAACCTTTTTCAACCGTAATATTCCCGAGCGCGGGATCGTACTCAATATCGAACAACCAGCTTCCATCCATTTCCCTGATTGATCTTACCACACCGGTCTGATCCACATGGCCCTGAACGATGTGCCCGTCAAATCGACCATTGTTGAGCATGCAGCGCTCGAGATTGACAATATCACCAGGAGACAGATTGCCGAGCGCCGATTTTTTCATCGTCTCATCAATGGCTGTAACCCAGTGGCCCGAATTATCGACCGCCGTCACAGTAAGACAAACCCCGTTATGAGAGACACTTTGGTCCACCTTCAACTCCGCACTAATGGGACTTTGGATGAGGAAATTCGTGTTTGTGCCCTGTCTCTCGGCCTTGATAATTTGCCCGGTCGTTTCGATAATTCCAGTAAACATGACCCAAATTAGAGTTAAAAAAGCATTTTTTAGAGCCGGCGGCGCTTTTTAATGATTTGCGACTTAAAAATTTATGGGGCGGAATTGTATCCCGTATGCACTTCCGCACGTCTGTGGATAGAAGAACCATATTGCAAAATACGATGCGCGTAAGAGCTTCAACAGAAAGAAAGATCATCCGGTGGCTGCATATTTGAGCATCCTGATTGTCGGATTTATTTACGGACCGGTGTCGACCATCCCGCAGGCAGTGACAGCCGTGAGGTTTGTGTTATTTCCGATGGTAATTCTCTCCGGATCGTGGATGTGGAAAGGGTCGGTCATAAAGCGAATGTTCACGCCAGGATCGAAGACCTGAATCAGGCATACCTTTCGATGAGTCGAGAAGCCCGATGAGTCTACCGTGCCTCGCTGCGAACTTTAAATTGTGGTTTGTATCTTTCGACATGGAGTTTGGAAAAATAGAACAGGAGGCATTGTCCGGAATTGACTTTGCGCTTCCGGCGGATAATGCGGAAACGTTGCGGGTCCTTGCCGCAGCTCCGAAAGTAAAAACTTCTGTGTTTGTCGGTTGCGCCAAATGGGGCCGCAAGGACTGGATTGGAAAAATTTATCCGGCCGGCACGAAGGAATCGGATTTTCTCCCGCTCTATGCCAAGAGCTTCAACAGTATTGAGTTGAATGCGACCTTTTACAAGATCCCATCTTTCAAACAAGCACAGGAATGGAGCAGCAAAGTTGGTAGTGGATTTCTGTTCAGCCCGAAGATCTCAAACAGCATCTCACATATTCACCGTTTAAAAAACACTGAAGAGCGGATGGACAGATTCCTGAATGGCATTGCCGGATTCGGATCTAACCTGGGACCGGTTTTCCTCATGTTGCATCCGGGAATGGGCCCGAAGTCACTCGAGACGATTGAAAATTTTTTGAGATCCGTTCCCAAAGAAATCAAAGTCTTTGTTGAGCTCCGGCATGAGGGCTGGTTTGAGTCGCCGGAAACTGCTGAGAATATATTTAGCATGCTTGAGCGGAACGGCACCGGAACGGTGATCACCGACGTTGCCGGCCGGCGCGACTGCCTTCATACGAGACTAACAACTTCTGAAGCTTTTATCCGTTTCGTCGGCAATGACCTCCACCCTACCGACTACACGCGGGTTGATGAGTGGATCCAGCG
>CBFGXV010000073.1:0-8334 GCA_965652755.1 uncultured Chryseosolibacter sp.
CATCAAGGAAATTTCCGGTATAGAACTGAACGCCCGGCTCGGTGGTTCGAACCGTCATTTCGATTCCGGTCGACGGCTCGAACACTTCGGCGGCGACCTTGAGACCTTCTCCATTCAAAACCCAGCAATGATCGTAGCCCTTTCCGAACACAGTCTGTTGATGTGAGTCATTGATGCGTTCCCCGATCCTGACGGGGGTGCGGAAATCCATCGGCGTATTTTCTACTGGTGCAAGTTCACCCGTTGGTATCAGTTGCTCGTCGACAACGACAAACCTGTCGGCGTTGAGCGAGATCTCGTGCGACAGGATATCACTCTTGCCTCCCGTGAAATTGAAATATGTATGCTGGGTGAGGTTGACGATCGTCGACTTGTCGGTTGTGGCTTTGTAGTCGAATTCGATGCTGTTGTCGTTTGTCAAAGTATAAGTGACCTGTACATTGAGATTCCCAGGATAGCCCTCTTCCATATCTTTGCTGAGATAAGAGAACTTCAGTGCTACGCCATCATCCGCCGCGACATCCTCAGCCTTCCAAACGACCTTGTCAAAACCTTTTGTTCCGCCGTGAAGATGGTTGCCATTATTATTCTTGACGAGATCGTATTGCTTCCCGTCCAATATAAATTTACCTTTTGCGATCCGGTTTCCGTAGCGGCCGACCAGCGCACCGAAGAAAGGGTTGCGCTTCTCGTACGCTTGCAGGGAATCGTAACCGAGAACCACGTCGACAAGCTCGCCCCTGCGATCAGGCACCTGCAGTGAGACAATGATGCCCCCATAGTTAGTCACTTTCATAACGACGCCGTTCGCATTTTTCATCGTATACAACGAGACGGCTGTGCTGTCAGCAAGTTTGCCAAAAGGTTCCACAGATATAGCCTCTGCTGAGGCATTACTGGCATCACTTTGCTGAGAATTATTATCGGACTTCGGGGAACAACTAATCATAAGGAGCAGGCTGATGAGTGCGAGAGAAAAAGGGGTTTGCATGTTATTTGTTTTTTTATCCGTTGGTGAGACGGATCATATAAGGATTAAAAATCCAATATATAAAATAAAATCATTTTCCTGCAAAGCAGCACGTTTTCAACGCAGGAGCGTGAGCATCACCTCAGGTCCAAAGGCTCAGTTCCTCCTCGTTGACGCGTCCGGCGCCATCGACGATATTTACCTGATAGGCCGCCATCTCAATCCTGAAAGCCTCTTTGTATCGCGCTGCCATACGACTGATGAACTCATTGGACTTTCCAGTTCTGACGAGATTGATAGTACATCCGCCAAAACCGCCACCCATCATGCGTGCGCCGATAACGCCGTCGAATTTTGCCGCCTCTTCGACGAGAAAGTCCAGTTCCCTGCAGCTTACTTCGTACAGGTGCGAGAGTCCCTCGTGGGTTTCAAACATCTTTTTGCCGAATGCGGCGATGTTGCCTGCTTTCAGGTCATCGCTGGCTTTCTGCACGCGGGCGATCTCCTGGACGACGTACAGACAGCGGTTATATACCTTCGTGTCCAATTCGCCGCGCGACTCTTCCAGCATCTTTGTTGTTACATCGCGAAGACTGCTGATGCCGGGATAACGCTTCTGCAGAATTTTAATACCTGTTTGACATTCGTTTCTGCGGGTGTTGTATTCAGAATCAACCAGAGAATGTTTGACTTTGGTATCGCACAAAATTATTCCGTAGTCGTGCAGATCGAGTGGGGCATAATGGTGCGTGAGCGATCGGCAATCCAGTACGATGGCATTGCCTGCCTTTCCCATTACGCTTGCAAACTGATCCATGATCCCGACCATTACGCCGACAAAATGATGTTCCGCCCACTGCGCCATTTTGATCAGCTCGATATCCGGAACCTTCAGCAGGTTGAACTCCCTGAGAGCAACGGCAAAGCCGCACTCCATCGCAGCAGACGACGACATCCCCGCGCCAAGCGGAACATTTCCGCCGAACACGCACGAGAATGGTTTTACTGGATACCCTTTCTCCTTGAATTGATACAGTACACCGAGAAGGTAGTTTGCCCATTTCGGATGCCCGACGCGCTGAGGATTCTCCAGGTCTACTTGAAATTGTTCGTCGTAATTGATTGAATAAACAATTGAGCGGTTGTCGGATGAACCGGAGATGCCGAAAAAAATTTCCTTGTCTACAGCAGCCGGCATCACGAAGCCGTCATTGTAGTCGGTATGTTCGCCAATAAGATTTATCCGCCCCGGCGCCCGGACGACAAGAGGTTCCCTCCGGAAAATTTCCTGAAACTTCTTTTGTATATCGCGTGGTGTGATATCCATGGTTGCAATTTGATTTGGCTAAGGTGCAAAAATCCCTGCACATGCAAAATTTCACACCTTGCTTGTCATCCGGAATTTACGCGCTTTCCAAAGTGCTTCAGCGCGGATCGAATCGTGAATGCTGGCATTGATCTCATACCCTACCAGCAGTACCACTGTGATCAGCTGCACCCAGATCATGAGGGCAATGAGCACGCCGATCGAACCATATACTTTGTTATAAGTTCCGAAGTTGGTAATGTAATAGGAGAAGCCATACGAAACCGCGAGACACAACAATGTGGCTACGAAAGATCCGATGGAAAAAAAACGCCAGTTGTAATGGATGGCGGGGCCGAAATAATAAATCGTGGAGATAGCGAGGAAAAAGGTGATGAAGATAATGAGGAACCGCAGCACGAACAGCAGGCCAACCTCAAAATTGGTAAGGTTGTATTGCGTGAGGTCCTGGAAATTATTCATGAGATACTCCAGTACAAGCTGGCCCACGACAAGCAACAGGATCGTGACGAAAATGACAATGGTCATGTTGATCGTCAACGCGGTGGCTATGAGCCTCGTCTTCACCGCGCTCCTGTTCTCAATTGTTTTGTAACACGAGTTAAAGGCGCGCATCAGTGCGAGCATCCCGTTCGTTGACAGGACGAGGGCAAACAAAAATCCCAGGGTGAGGAGCCCGCCGCGCTGGTTGCTGACGATATCGAGGATGGTTGTGGAGGCGACCTCATACATGTTTGTGGGCATCAATCCGCTTTCGGACAGCTGGCGCATGAACTTCATGATGCTCTCGTGATTGATCTCCGGAAAATACGGCGTGATGTAGGGTATCAGCGTAAACAGGAAGATGATCGCGGGGAAGATCGCCAATATGAAGTTGAAGGCGACTCCATTGGCGCGGTCCATGATCTCATCATCCTGCAGGTTATGCAGAAATCTTTTTACGATCCGGTATAGAGACACGTCCTCATGATTGGAGAACCGGATGTTTTTCATCCAGACGAGCATCAGTCTGGCCGGATGCCATTGTAGAAATAATCTCTTGTGTTTATACTTCATCCAAAAAATCGCTCAAGCACTTTCTCCATCGCGGCGGGCTGCCGGCAAGGTTTGTTTGTCGCCTTGTTGATAAAAACAAGGACCGTTTCCCCCTGATGGATCAAGGTGTTGTCGCCATTGTATATGTCGTATTCAAATCTGATCTTCACACCCGGCTTTTCGCGTAACGTAGTGACTATACGTAGCAGGTCATCATAACGCGCGGGCGCCAGATATTTCGACCGGTTCTCAAGCACTGGCATCATCACGCCCATTTCCTCGAGTTCCCGGTACGATAATCCGAGCTGCCTGAGGCTTTCCACCCGTCCGACCTCGTAATACATCGCGTAATGTCCGTAATATACATAACCCATCTGGTCGGTTTCAGCATAACGAACCCTTATTGACGTTTCCGAAATATACATTACTGCTTTCTCTTTTGCGCTCCGATCCTCATTTCGCGCGTCAGGGCCTGCTGATATTTCTGCGCATTGTTGATATGTTGTCTGTAACTGTGCGTGAAGTTATGGCGTCCCGAAAAATCTTCTTTTGCACACATATACAGATAATCGCTTTTTTTATAGTTCAGCACCGCATCGATGGCAAATATCTCGGGCATATTCACCGGGCCGGGCGGAAGGCCGCGATTGCGATAAGTGTTGTAGGGTGAATCAATTTCCTTGTGCTCATTTAACACCCTCTTCAAAGTAAAATCTCCCACAGCGAAAACCAGCGTCGGATCCGCCTGAAGCGGTATGTCTTTCTTCAGTCTGTTGATATACAAACCTGCAATGATGGGAGCTTCGTCGTGCTTCACGGATTCCGCCTGAACGATGGAGGCGAGTATGGAAACTTCAACAGGCGTAAGGCCCACTGCTTCTGCTTTCCGACGCCGCTCCTCATTCCAGAACTTTTTAAATTCATCGTGCATGCGATCCACAAGTTCATCGGGCGAAACATTGAAATAGACCTCGTACGTGTTTGGAATAAACATCGTGAGGACGTTGTCTTTATTAAACCCGCTGGAGTTATTCATCGCGAATTTGATGAGGGCGGCTTCAAATTCCTCAGATTTCATGTTCAGGTTGCGCGTAATTTTTTCGCTCAGGTCACTGATGAGGCGGACATTGTTAAATGTTATCTTGACCGGCTCCTGAATACCTGCGCGCAGCAAACGGATAGCCTGGATGTTGCTCTGATTGGGTTGGAGCAGGTATCGGCCGGGCTTCACCTGCTCGTCGTAATCCATAAGCTTCGAAAGGAAACTGAAGGAGATCAGATCCTGCGTGTAGTCTCCTTTATGCAGCAGATCCTGGACGTCCTTAAAGTGGGCGCCTCTCGGGATCACAAGCGGTCGCGGTTGCTTGCCAACAAGAATATTGGGGGTATACACTATCTGGTATGCGTAATATCCGAAGGAGATCAGCAGAACCGAGAACAGAAGGAAAAAAATTAACTTTTTCGATGGCAGCATGATTGATGAACTTGGCGCTAAAATACAAATTTACTCCACTGGCGGTTTATCGCTTTTTTTATAAAATGAAGCCCACCGCCGTTTTTTAAACTTCTAAAATCTATTTTTAGTGCGAAATGCCCGCAGAGCTACTGAAAATCCATCCCGTCAACCCGGAACAACGCAAAATCCGTCACGTGACGGAAGTACTGCTAAAGGGGGGACTGATCGTATATCCAACCGACACAGTCTACGGGATCGGTTGCAATTTGATGAATAAAAAGGCCGTTGAAAACCTGTGTTACGTACTGGGAATCAAACCCCAGAAACTGGACCTGTCTTTTATCTGCCGCGATCTGAGCCAGATAAGCGAGTATGCCCGCAGAATTGATACGCCCGTTTTTAAGATCCTGAAAAAATCGCTTCCAGGACCTTTTACGTTCATTCTCGAGTCCAGCAGCCGTGTTCCGAAGATCCTTGATGTCAATAAAAAGACCGTGGGTATCCGGATACCGGATCACCCCGTCCCGCGGATGATCGTTGATATACTGGGCAATCCGATCATCACGGCATCGATTAAAAATGAAGACACCATCCGGGAGTACACTACCGATCCCGTTGAAATGTACAATGATCTCAAGCACCAGGTTGACATTGTGATCGACAGTGGCGCCGGCGGTAACATCCCGTCAACCGTCGTGGATTGTACCGGGCCGATCATCGAAATCATACGGCAAGGTCGCGGTGACCTTGACCTCTAATACTGCAGACGTGAACCAGCCGTAGTGATGTAACTGTGAAGTGTTTGCGTAAGATTGCGTTTAAAAATTACATGTGAAAAGCGTACTCATCGAGTTACATTATATGCCTTGCATCGCGTATTTCGCGGCACTTATTGACAGCCAGCGCATCGTTGTAGAAAAATATGAACAGTACGAAAAGCAGTCGTTCCGGAACCGATGTTATATCAAAGGGCCGCATCGGATCGAGACGTTGATCGTGCCTGTCACCGGGCGGGGCGGAAAGTCGCTTACCAGCGCAGTCAGGATCGACTACAGTCAAAAGTGGCTGAACAATCATTGGCGGACCATTCAAACCGCGTACGGAAATGCTCCTTTCTTTGAGTACTATGCTCCCGATTTGCACGACATATTTTTCAAAAAGCCAGTCTTTCTGTATGACCTGGACCTTCAATTACTGACATTGAGTCTGAAATGGCTGAAAAAGGACGTGTTAGTGACAGAATCCACCTCCTACGAAAAAGAGGCCGGAGCAGGCGTTACAGATTTACGCCGGGTGATAAACCCGAAAAAAGAAGATGGTTGTAATAGAATTTATAAAAGTATAGAATATCACCAGGTCTTTGGCAGTAAGTTTGTTCCTAACCTAAGTCTCATAGATCTGATCTTTAACCAGGGACCAGGTGCATGGGATATCGTAAAAGCTTCCGCGCGGGAATGAACAATAACAGGCGAGGTTGCGTTTCTATAGGGAATTAGATTTGCCCCGGCCGATGCCGGAAAACTTAGTTCTTCTGTAGTATTGTACGATAGAAAAACTTTACATTTACACTAATCAAATCATAGGATTTTACATGGAAGCCAAATTTTCCAACCGCGTTAAGGAAGTGATCTCACTCAGCAGGGAAGAGGCATTGCGTCTGGGTCATGACTACATAGGCACAGAGCATCTCTTGCTCGGTATGATTCGCGAGGGCGAAGGTGTGGCCGTCGGCGTCTTGAAAAAACTCGGTGTTCCTCTCGAGGAGCTCAGGGCGGAGATTGAGAAGATCTCCAAGGGAACCGCGACACACGAAATCAAGAATCTCGCCAACATACCTTTGACCAAAGCCTCAGAAAAAGTTTTGAAGATCACTTACCTGGAGGCCAAGATATTCAAGGCGCAGCTGATTGGAACAGAGCATTTGTTGCTCTCGATCCTTCGCGACGCCGACAACCTTGCCACCCAGATATTAAATAAATTTGACGTTAACTACGAGACCGTTAAAGAGATGCTGGAATACCAAAACGAAACGCCCATGGCATCGTCGGATACTGACGATCCGGATGATGATTCTTCAAAGATCTTCGGCAGCGGAAGTTCGGCTGCAGGAGGAAAGGAGAAAAAAGGAACAGAGAAATCAAGAACGCCGGTACTCGACAATTTCGGTCGTGATCTGACGCGCCTCGCGGAGGATAACAAACTCGATCCCATCGTGGGCCGGGAAAAAGAAATTGAACGGGTTGCTCAGATTTTGTCCAGAAGAAAGAAAAACAACCCTATTCTGATCGGTGAGCCCGGTGTTGGTAAGACGGCAATAGCCGAAGGCCTTGCCTTGCGCATCATCCAGAAAAAAGTCTCGCGTGTATTGTTCGGCAAACGTGTCGTGACGCTTGACCTTGCGTCGCTGGTTGCTGGTACAAAATACCGCGGTCAGTTTGAAGAGCGGATGAAAGCTGTCATGAATGAATTGGAGAAATCACCGGATGTAATCCTCTTCATAGACGAGCTCCATACGATCGTTGGCGCCGGTGGCGCTTCCGGTTCTCTGGATGCCTCCAACATGTTTAAACCGGCTCTCGCCCGCGGCGAAATACAATGCATCGGTGCAACAACACTTGATGAATACCGTCAGTACATTGAAAAAGATGGCGCTTTGGCCCGCCGGTTCCAGATGGTTATGGTTGATTCGACCACTGTTGAGGAGACTATTCAGATCCTGGATAACATCAAGGAGAAATACGAAGATCACCACCATGTGATCTATACGAAGGAAGCAATAGACGCCTGCGTTAAGTTATCCGACCGCTATATCAGCGATCGTTACCTGCCGGACAAAGCCATCGACGTACTCGATGAAGCCGGAGCGCGCGTTCACATCAACAACATTCACGTCCCCGAAGACATCGTCAAGTTTGAGGAAGCGATCGAAGATGTGAAGAAGGAGAAGAACCGGGTTGTTAAAAGTCAGAAATACGAGGAAGCGGCACAGTTGCGCGACCGCGAGAAGAAGCTGATTGAACAACTCGAGCTCGCCAAAACCAAATGGGAAGAGAAAACCCGTACGGAAAAATACACCGTCGACGAGGATAACGTGGCCGATGTCATCGCAATGATGACTGGCATACCTACAAAGCGTATTGCTCAAAAAGAGAGCAACAAGCTGCTGGGCATGACAGAAGAACTCAGTGGCAAAGTGATCGGCCAGGAAGAAGCCATCAAGAAACTGACGAAAGCCATCCAGCGCACGCGGGTGGGATTGAAGGATCCGAAAAAACCTATTGGTTCATTCATCTTCCTCGGCCCTACCGGAGTTGGTAAAACGGAATTGGCGAAAGTGCTTGCAACGTATCTGTTCGATAAGGAAGATGCGCTGATCAGGATCGACATGAGCGAATACATGGAGAAATTCTCTGTATCCCGCCTCGTGGGAGCGCCTCCTGGCTACGTTGGTTACGAAGAAGGCGGACAGCTCACTGAAAAGGTGAGACGCAAGCCTTACTCGGTTGTTCTTCTGGACGAGATTGAAAAAGCACACCCCGATGTGTT
>CBFGXV010000074.1:0-8250 GCA_965652755.1 uncultured Chryseosolibacter sp.
AAATCCGAAGCAATTCCTGATGGGAGTGAGCATTGGATTTTGAGGGGGGCAGTCGTTAAAATGAGTTAAGAAAGCTTAACATAAAAAATCAAAGAGATGAAAAAAATTTCAATCATACTGGCAGGATTTATCACCACCGTTTGTGTGGTCCTATCTTGTAATGATACGTTTCTCGAAGAACCGCCCCGCGGCGTCTTCAGCGAAAACATCCTCATAAACAAACAGGGTATTGAGGGCATGCTGATCGGAGCTTATTCCCTGCTTGATGGCGTGGGCGGACCTACCAATGACTGGTTTGCTGCTGCCTCAAACTGGGTATTTGGAGATGTCGCTTCCGACGATGCATATAAAGGTACTGACGCCGGTGATCAGATCGAGATCAATCCGATTGAGCGATATGAACCTCTGCCAACAAACGATTACTTTAACCGGAAGTGGAGGCATCAATACGATGGTGTATCACGCTCCAATGATGTATTGCGTTTGATAGACCAGGCAAAAGATATTTCAGCTGATGACAAAGTCAGGATCATTGCTGAAGCTCGGTTTCTGAGAGGCTATTACCACTTTGAAGCGAAACGGATGTGGAACAACGTGCCTTATATCGATGAAAAGACGGTTGTTTTCAGTGACTTCGCTACTTCTAAAGTGCCGAATAATCAGGACATCTGGCCAATGATCGAGGCCGATATATTGCATGCTTACGAGAACTTGCCGGAGACATTGCCTCAGGTAGGCCGGGTTAACAAGTGGGCAGCCGGTGCATATCTTGCAAAAGTTTACCTGTACCAGGGCAAATTTGCCGCAGCGAGACCGCTCCTGGAAACGATCATTAATAATGGTAAGACAACGGGCGGACTCAAATATGCTTTGCATCCGGAATATCACAGTAATTTCAGGACCAGTGGGAACAATGGCGCGGAGTCAGTGCTCTCTGTACAGAATTCAGTAAATGATGGAGGAAGCGCACTCAATTCGCGAAACGCCGATGTACTCAACTTTACATACACAGGAGGCCCCGGCGGGTGCTGCGGATTTCATCAACCTTCGCAAAATCTCGTTAATGCTTTTCAGACCGACGCAAACGGTTTACCCCTTCTGGAAACGTTTAATGATGGCGCAGGCGTCAAAAGTGATCAGGGCGTTCTCTCTTCACAACCATTTACGCCGCACACGGGTCCGCTGGATCCCCGCCTTGATTGGACTGTAGGAAGAAGAAGCATACCGCACCTCGATTGGGGGCCTCACCCTGGTTCTTCATGGATCCGCGACCAGGTATATGGCGGTCCTTACAGCCCTAAAAAGAATCATTACTACAACGAAGAGACAGGCGTCTTAACAGATGGATCCAGTTGGACTTCTGGCTATATCGCCCTCGACAATAACCTGATGCGTTTCGCTGAAGTGCTCTTGATGGCAGCTGAAGCAGAAGTTGAAGCGGGAAGTTTGGAAATGGCGCGTCAGTACGTGAACCGCGTAAGGGCGAGAGCCAAAAACCCTGCTGGCTTTGTGAAAAATCCCGATGGGACACCTGCGGCTAATTATGTCATCGATACCTATAATTCTACCTGGTCCGACCAGGCATTCGCCAGAAAAGCTGTCAGGTTTGAAAGAAGACTTGAATTGGCAATGGAAGGTCATCGTTTCTTCGACCTGGTTCGTTGGGGTATCGCGGCAGAAACAATCAATAGATATCTTCAGGTGGAGAAAGACAGGCGCGAGTATCTTCGCGGCGCTACATTCAAGGCAGGCGTGAATGAATACTATCCGATCCCTGAGCAACAAATTATCCTGAGCAGTATCAACGGGGTGCCAACATTACAGCAAAACCCCGGCTATTAAAATAGAAATCATTTGTTCGATTGTTAGTAAGACCAATGTAAATTGGTCTTACTTTTTTTATATCGTAAATAAAAATAACTCTTCACCTTTTCGCCGCGTGATTTTTGTGCGCCGATCTTCTTGAGACAACAAAAGGATACACAATAAGCCTTAGGACTATTTGCCTGGTGCTTCAGAAATTAAGCAAAGCACGATCCTGCAAATGTTTGGGTGATCGTGCTGATCTGCGATCGTATCGAGGCGTGGTCCCTAATTAAGGTTATTCCTCAAGACCAGCACGGTCGTCCTTTCTTTGCCCCAACGCCTGAGCAGATCTTCAGGAACGGATGTAGGAAAATCAAGCGCGCCCAGAAGAATGTCTTCATCGCCGTCGGAGTCAATATCAGCGGATTCCATCGTGATCCATCTTCCGGAAGCCGCCACGGGCGTGACATGCGGTATCAATTTACCTTCACGGTTTTCAAGGTAGATGAATCCGCGTTCAGGGTGTTTTTTAAAATCAGGAAAAAAGGAGATCGCAGCCACATCGAGATCGCCGTCGCCATCGTAATCCCGCGCTTTTGCCATTGACGCTCCATGCATGGCGAAAAAGTCCGATTCGTTAAAAGCATTTCTGCCGTCATTGACGAATATCCTTACCCCGTGATAGGGTTTTAAAGTATACGAGTAATCCGCATTGTCGCCATTGGTATAGATGATGTCCGGATGTCCGTCGCGGTTGAAATCGCAAAGATCAAAATAACTCGATCCGTACACCGCTGGAAACTTCAGCAGCACCTGATAGGAAAATCGCAGGTTGCCGCGGTTCGTAAACAATGCTATTTGTTCGTCTCCCTGTGTAATCAACGCGAGAATGTCGGGCAGTCCATCTCTGTTTATATCATTGACAACCGTCTTGCGCGTGCCGGGAAAGTTATGCAGCATATGCATGACGAACCGATCTCGCCCGGTTTTTTCGTGGAGGCTTGTGTTCCCTGTGAAATTGCCAAATGCGGAGATGATGAATTCCTTTTCGTCATCATTGTTCAGGTCCGCGATCTCCAGGTCAACAGGGCGTTTCAGGGAGTCGATAAGGATCCGCGAAGTTCTTGCAGCAGGATCCAACTGTACGATCGTGCCCACAGCCTTATCGTTGGGATCCATGATCCCCATACAACTGATCAGAGAATTTCCCGCAGGCTGGAAAATTATGTCGGAGGGTGGACTCGCCAGCTGAAAGGAATCCTGGAGACCCAGCATGGGTCCCAGTTGATATAATGTGTTCTTACGTGTTCCGAGGAATATTTTTTTTGACAGCGAATCCCACTTCACCACAGTGATCATGTTCTGACCATTGATTGGAAGGCGGATTGCAGAGGCGGAAAATGTTGTCAGTGGGAATACCGGTCCTTCCTGCATCGGAGGAAGTGAATCCGGCGCTGATGTCAGGTAGTATTGCCTGATCGCCTGCCATTCGTTTTCCGATACCATCGGTCGCGAAGGCATTGCTTTCATAATTTCATTTACTTCCCGGGCATCACCTCCGGGAAATCTCGAGACATCCAATCCCATCCTGAATGCCATTTCCGGCAATACACCTTTTTCCCACTTGGATTTCGGCAGCATGCGGGGATCCGGAAACAGGTGGCATGCAGAGCAGTGTCGTTTTGCGAGCGACTCGCCGTCCCGGGAAGGACTGCAGGCGATGAGAACCACAAAAAGAAGAGCTGACACGCGCCTGCATGTACCGCATGTGCGATGAATCAAAGTGATGTAAGGTACAGGATGGATCAACAAGAAATGTGTTTCTTTTAATAGTCACCGTTTGGAGACAGCCGACAATAATAATCCGAATTCACCAGAAAATCACACACGAGAAGCACGTCTCGCAACGGACAGGCTACCTAATGGCTGGTCTCTTATTGCGCTCCGGACACGTTTCCGCAAACATCGGTCGGCCGGTTGACACAATCGATTGCGCAATCGTTTGTACAAAAATATAGGGTTGCTTGATTTGGTGCGCAATACGGAATTTTTACCTTGTGTTGTTGTATCTGCCCAATAATATTCGGCAAAATACTTCTCTCGCAATATTCTAACCCAAACCCAAAAATCTATGAGAAAAATGTACAGGAACTGGGGCATTCTGGCGCTAACCCTGCTTATGCTCGTTTCCGTACCACTGTTCGGGCAGACCGTAACAGTAAGTGGTACGATTACCGATGACACCGGACAAGCCCTGCCCGGTGTAAGTGTTCTCGAAAAGGGGACAGCCAACGGAACAACTTCCGATGTCGATGGCAACTATTCAATCAGTGTTTCAGGCGCGAGTTCGACACTCGTATTTTCTTTTATTGGCTTCCAGTCACAGGAAATAGCGCTGAACAATCAAAGCCGGGTCAATGTCTCTCTCGTGCCGGATATTACGGCGCTTGAAGAAGTTATTGTCACCGGCTATTCGGTTGACCGACGCAGAGAACTAACCGGCGCGGTGTCGACCGTGAAAGCAAAAGACTTAACGTACGCTCCGTCTGGAAACGTTGAACAGATGCTGCAGGGACGGGTCCCGGGTGTAACCGTAATCACAAACGGTCAGCCCGGAACAACAAGCCAGATCCGTGTTCGCGGATTTGGAAGCTTCGAGGGCAATACGCCACTATATATTGTTGATGGCGTTCCCACCGGCGATGTGAATTTTCTGAATCCCGACGACATTGAAACAACGACGGTGTTGAAAGACGCCGCTTCGGCGTCGATCTACGGAGCGCGCGCAGCTTCCGGCGTTATTGTCTATACGACCAAACGCGGAAAGAAAGATCAGAAATTGAATGTGACCTATGATAATCTCTTCGGTTTTACAGATCCGGGAAAAGGTCAGGATATGTTGAACCCCACAGACTTTGCTAACTGGACATGGCAGGCGATCAGGAACACTGAAGATGCCAACGCCGCTGCTGCTGGACGTGCCGTTGATTATGCTGCAGCCCTCGCAAAATTCAACCACCCTCAGTTTGGCGGAGGCCTTGCGCCCGTGATGCCTGTTTATCTCAAAGTCGGCTCTCAGGCGGGTTTTGCCATAGGTAATTCGAATGTCGACCTGGAAGCACAAAGAGCGCTTTACAATGTCGATCCCCGCAACGGTTCGATCTATACTGTTATTCGCGCAAACCAGGAGGGAACGGACTGGTACGATGCCATCACCCGAAATGCACCTGTGTTCCGGCAGACGCTGGGATTCAATGGCGGAGGCGAGAAGAGCCGCTTTTATTTTGGACTGAGCTCTCAGGACCAGAAAGGAATTTTACTGCATCACGATTTCAAGCGTTATGCCTTCCGCGCAAACTCGGAATTTGATGTTTTGAAGAATTTGAGATTCGGTGAAAACCTCCAGTTTACTTATCGCTCTGTTGTCGGCCTCAGCGGTGACGCCGGTGGACAAGGTGTTGCGGACGACGAAAACGACATCCTCTCCGCATTCCGCATGCCATCTATCATTCCGGTGCACGACGTGTTTGGCGGATATGCAGGCACAACCGCATCCGGATTTAATAACCCTCGCAACCCGGTAGCAAACCGCGAAGGCTTAAAGGATAACAAAGCTTTCGAGGCGCAAGCTTTTGGAAACATATATCTCGAATTCGATCCTATACCCGGATTGACATTGCGCACCAGCCTTGGCGGGGGTTACAGGAATTATGCCGGCCGCAACTATGGCAGATGGCAGTATGAAAACTCGGAAAACAACTCGGCCTTCAGTTACGGACAATTCAATGGATACTCCTTTAACTGGGTGTTCACAAACACGGCCAATTACAAGAAAACTTTTGGCGCACACAGCCTCGACCTTTTGCTCGGGCAGGAGGCTTTGAATACAGGAGCCGGATGGAATGACAGTCAAAACGGTCTGAATCCTTTTTCATGGGACCCCAATTACATCAGCATCAGTAACGTGACCAGCGTCACGGCAAACGGTAATCAATTTCTGGGAAGTAATTTCTCATCTCTCTTCGGCCGTGTGAATTATGCATTCCAGGAAAAATACATCATCAGTGGTGTGATTCGCCGCGACGGGTCGTCGCGTTTCGGGTCTGAAAACCGGTATGGAGTTTTCCCGGCGGTTTCCGCTGCATGGAGAATTTCAGCGGAGGATTTCATGCAAAGCGTGCCATGGATCAGCGATCTGAAGATCCGCGGAGGGTATGGATCAATGGGTAATTCGAACCCTGTTGATCAGAATAACCAGTTCTCTCTCTATGGCGGAAGCATCGGCGCTTCTTCCTATGACATCAATGGTTCCAACAGCAGCGCGCAAACGGGATTCTACCGCACGCGTATTGGTAATACGAGCACGAAATGGGAAACAGCGATCACTTCCAACATCGGTATCGATGGAAACCTCTTTGACGGCAGACTTGATGTGATCATCGACTTCTGGAGAAAAGATACAGAGGGGTTATTGTACAAACTTCCCATCACAGCGACCGCTGGGCCAAATGCCGCCGTCCCTTCCGTCAACGTTGCAAAAATGGTGAACCAGGGTGTGGATGTTTTCCTTGGAACAAAAGGAAATATCACCAATGGCTTGACTTATGAATTGAACGTAACAGGAAGCTTCCTCAAGAATGAGATCGTGGAAATTGCAGGCGGTCAGACTTATATGACTACTGTTAATCCCGGCTACAGGGGCATCAATCCTATTCGCAACCAACTTGGCTATTCGCTTTCCGCATTTTACGGTTATCAGGTCGATGGACTTTTCCGTGATGCCGCAGATGTTGCTGGCCATGCTACGCAGCCGGGAGCTGCTCCGGGCAGGTTCAAGTACAGGGATATCGCCGGGCCAAAGGATGCTGAAGGAAACGCAACAGGGCCGGATGGCGTGATCGATGCAAACGACAGAACATACCTGGGAAGTCCCGTACCTAAATTCACAGGTGGTGTTAATTTTGTATTCCGCTTTAAGAACTTTGATTTCGAAGGTTACTTGTATGCCTCCGCAGGCAACAAGATCTTCAACGTGTCTAAGTGGTTCACAGACTTTTATCCCTCATTCCAGGGTGCTTCCATCAGCGCAAGGGTGAAGGATTCCTGGTCGCCTACCAATCTGGATGCTGAGACTCCGGTTTTCGAAAGTGCTTCGAACTTCAGTACAAACACTCAGTCTAGTTCGTTCTATGTGGAAGACGGTTCCTACATGAGACTTCAAAATCTCAGCCTGGGCTATACGTTACCCGCTGGTATGCTTGACAGACTGCGCATGAACAGGCTGCGGATCTTTGTTGCTACAAACAACCTGTTTACAATTACCAAATACTCCGGCCTTGACCCTGCGGTCGGTGGAGCAGCTGACACCAACTTTGGTATCGACCTTGGTAATTACCCTGTAACAAGAAGCTACACGGCAGGATTAAACATCGGTTTCTAAGAAAACCCTTTTATCAAAATGAAAACAACTATGAAGAATAGATTTAAGAAAGGAGCCATCGGGGTTTTGGTTACAGCCCTGGTACTCGCTTATTCCTGTGATGATACGTTCCTGGAAGTTCCTGTGACTGGTCAATTGAACCAGGAGCTGCTTGCAGGAAGGCAAGGGCTTGAAAGCTCTCTCATTGCCGTCTACAGTCAGGTCAATGGTCGCGGTGGTCGTATGGCAAGTCCGTCCAATTGGGTTTGGGGCAGCATCCGCGGCGCCGACGCCAATAAAGGAACGGACCCCGGCGATTTCTCGGATATCAACCCCATACAACGCTACGAGGCATTGCCTACCCAGGGTGTTATCAACGAAAAATACAATGGAAACTTTGAAGGTATAGCCCGCGCAAATGCAACGTTAAAGGTTTTGAAAAATGCACTGCCAAGCGTTCCTGAAGATTTCAAGACGGGGATTGAAGCCCAGGCGAAATTCCTGCGCGCTCATTTCTATTTCGAACTCAGGAGGACCTTCGGCAATGTTCCTTATGTCGATGAAAATATCGACTACGGAACAGGCATTGAAAAAGTAAAGAATGATGTCGAGCTGTATCCGCTGATCGAAGCAGACATGACTTTCGCCATGAATAACCTGCCGGAGACACAGGCGCAGGTTGGCAGAGTGAACAAGTGGGCAGCTGCGTCATACCTGGCGAAGATATACATGTATCAGAATAAATTTGCTGAAGCGAAAGCCCTGTTTGACGACATCATTGCGAATGGCAAAACTTCGAACAACAAAAAGTATGGCCTTGTGCCATTGTATGCCAACGTGTTTAAGGCTTCAAACGATAACCACGAGGAGTCAGTTTGGGCATATCAGGCGGCGGCTAACACGGGAAGCGTGAACAATGCGAACCCCGAGTTTGACCTTAACTGGCCTTACAATACAGGTGCTGACGGCCCGGGTAATTGCTGCAGCTTCTTTCAACCAACTTTCACTTTAGCGAACTCCTTCCG
>CBFGXV010000075.1:0-8199 GCA_965652755.1 uncultured Chryseosolibacter sp.
AAAAACGCGATCCGTCTGCATTGCATAGGAGAGCTCGAGTCTTTTTACGATAAAGCCCATTCCGAAGAACGCCGCCTGCGGGTTGACATTAAGGCCTGTGCGGAAGGTGATCTTTTTTAGCGCCTTGTATTCTATGCCGGCTTTTATGATCGGGGAATACGCCAGATGTTTTTCAACTTCGCCGGAAACCATCAACTTGTCGGAAAGCTTCAGGGCCATTCCCGCGGCCACCGTCGTCGGAACTGTCTCACCAGTTGTCTCATTGATCACTGGCTGATTGATGTTGATGATGTGGGCGCCGAAAAAAAGATTCGGTGTGATCGTGGCAATGCCGCCGAAAGAAACTGTAAATGCGCCGTGGCTTCCCATTCCCTCGGCGCGGTATTGAAGGTAATTGACTTTCAGACCCAATGATGCCAATCCGAATTTGTTGGCATACCCCAGAGAGACCAGTTGTTCACTGTAAAGATCGTCCCCGAAGCGGAACACGCTTATTCCGACAACACCGGAAGGAGCTGGCACACCGAAGACCGCGGCCATACGGTTAAACGCTTTGAAAGAAGGGATTGCATTGTAAGAAACGGCTGCAGTGGGAACATCCAATTCGGCGAGGCCGCCAATGTTATTTGCTGCAGACCAGGCATCGGACAAACAAGCCGAGTTGTTGCCAATACCGTGTGCCCGCGCACCCATCTGGAGCGATGCGCTTTGTGCCATGGCGTCACCGAAGGCCAGGCACACTGCCAGGTATTGCCAAAAAAGTTTGATAACGAGAGAGGGTTTTTTGACACATGAATTTAAGACTAAAATTGACGATTCAAAATCATCCGACACCTAAATCTTGAATTTTGAATTTTGAATTTTGAATCAAAATTCCTTCTTCACATGGAAAAAGAATCCCCTTTCGCCCTCGGCATTAAAGGAGTATTCGAACCGGAGAACGATGTCGTAAAAGCCCACCACGTCGAGACCTAGCCCGGTGCCGAAAATCAGTTTATCCGAAAGCCTCGTGTTAAGGTTCCGCTCTTCGTAGTACGAATAGTTCCTGACATAACCCAGATCGCCATACGTTTTTAAATAAATGGAGATCGGGATGTGGCGGAATTGTCTTGCCGGCATCTGCGACCAATGATAGTTTCTGCTGAAGATCAGTTTCTTGAAAGTTGTTTTATTCAGAAAGTACCAGGGCCCTTCGACGACATACAGCTCGTACCCGCGGACGAATTGTTTCCGCTGTCCAAGCACACCGTAGTTGACATATGCGATGTTGTCGGGAGTGCTGTAATAACCGATGGCGTTGTTGGACAGATAATAGTTCTTTTTCAGGTCAAAGTATTTCGAATACTGGATGCTAGTCTCAAAACTGTTCAGGTCGTCGCTGATGCCCAAACCATTATGGCCGGCGAAGAAGATGAACTGGTTTCCGTTAAGCGGATAAGCGCCAACATCGCGGTGGTCGGAATTAAATTGGTAATAAACAAAGGGATATTCCTGTGTTAATAATTCTCCATGAATGTAGTTGGCGTTTGAATCGAGAAGGACATCGCTCACATGCATATTCCTGTACGAAGCGTTAAATGAGTGCGTTTTGTAAAAAGAATTCCGGTACGTGTATGTCAGTCCTGCGCGCCGTTCGTTCCGGAGGATCTGGTCGGATTCGAGAAACACGTATTTGTGATCTTCCGTCTGGTACGCGATATTTTTCGATTCGTGGAAACCGAGCTCAACGGATAAGCCGTGGGTTTGCCGCTTGTCGATGTACGGAAACCGGTACATCAGCTCGAACCTTCTCTGAAAGCCAAACTGGGCGATGAAGCGCAGTGTCTCATTCCGTCCGCGCATGTTGAACTGGTACAACCGCAAGCCATAGTTAACGCGTTTGAAATCGTGGTCGTAGTTCTGCCACCATTCGTTGAAATTTCTGTCCGAGAGCTCGAAGATGGGGGAGGGGAACGTGTACCATCGCTCGTTGAGGTCAACGAGCAGATCTATTTTGTTGTCCTCAAGCTCCATTGTACGGATCTCGACGGTATTGAACAGTCTCGTGTTGAACAATTTCTTTTTATCGAGGTCAATGATCGCGGGGAGATCGAGGTTAAAGATCAGGTCGCCGGGTTTAAGACTGAGCTCGCGCAAGATGATCTGATCCCGCGTCAGCCGGTTTCCGATGATAAAGACGCGGTTGATGAGCACAAACCTCCCCGTGCTGTCGGAGACATTGCGATGGATCCGCCGTTCCATTTTTGTAGAGTCCGACGACTCGAATGTTTTTGAGTCGCCGTACCTGCCCTGACCGGAAGATAAGAATGTTAAAAATATTAAAATGATCGCCATCACCAAATCGCAAAAACACCGCCGATAAATACTGCACTGATACATTCGCCAAACTTTTGGCGGTTATTACAGGACCGACCTCACGGTCACGACTTCACCTTCTGCGGTGTTCGATCGTGCTTGCCCCTGTATGAGTAAACCAGGATGATGACTCCCGCAATAACCAAAGGAATACTGAGGATCTGGCCCATGTTCAAAGGCAGCTTGTCTTCGAATGAAACCTGGTTTTCCTTCAGGTATTCATAGAGAAAACGCAGCCCGAAGCAGACGATGAGGAAGATGCCAAATAGCCGGCCCGTTGGCAATTTCTCCCTGTATTTGTTCCAGATCATGAAGAGCAGGATAAACAGGAACACACAGGAAATGGATTCATACAGCTGAGCCGGGTGCCGTGCAATGGCCAGCGTGTTGATCCTGGCAGCAAGCTGTCCATCCTCGCCGGTCGTCAAGTCGTAATCCAGGGTTCGGTTACCCTCATCAAAGTATTCGTAAAGTGTATTGGATAAAAGGCCATTCGTCGTGATCTCGATCATTTGACGCGCCTGCTGTTCCTGTACACCCTGGTTAAAGAAAACATACACTGAAACAGGAACCCTTCCCGGGGCGGTATCCACTGTGTCCTCACCGTGCTTGCGGAATGCAACAGTTTCAACGATCCCCTGCGGATCGAATCGCTCATCTTCCAACGATTCAGTCAGATGGTTTGCAAAAACCACTCCAACCGGAGAATCTGTCGGTAGACCAATGATCTCCGAATTGAAGAAGTTTCCCAGCCTGATCAACGCGCCTGTGAGCGCAACCAGTATAACGATCCGGTCAACTACCTGAAAATAATTTTGTCCTGGTTTTCGCTTCCGGCTGTACAACCAGATGGCTGTCAGGATCCCGATGGCGCCGCCGTGGCTGGCCAGACCCTGTAATCCCGTAAACCTGAATGGGCTGAACTCGAATGGCAGGAAGATGCTCAGTGGCTCCTCCCAGATGATTTCAGGCTGATAGAATATGACATGGCCCAGGCGGGCGCCGATAATGGTGGCGACAACCATGTAAATCGTCAGGGTGTCGACGTCTGACTCGGGTTTTCCTTCTTTTTTATAGATGTAATACAGGATCTGTTGGCTGATCAGGAAGCCGAGCGCAAACAACAGGCCGTACCAGCGAAGCTCGAAGGACCCTATTGTAAAGATGTCCTTGCTTCCATTCCAAATGATGTAACTCAATAATGACATAACGGCAAATATAACAGGCATTGGCGATTAGGCATGAGCGTCCCGTTGGTTATTTCTGGGCCGGCTATGGTAACGAACGGATAATCGGTCATTCCAGCCTCCTGACGGATTAAGAACTTGTATTCAAATCGAGGCAGGAAGGGTAGCATTGCCTCCATCGAAACTCTCCTGTTACCTGGCTTAACCGGGCCTGCGCTCCAATCGACGTTCTTCCCCTGATTATCCAAGCGAGTTGAGTTCTTCCTCAAAACCTGATGACAGGATGGGGAAGCGGCACCAACTCCGGGGGTCGACGTTAAAATCGTCGAGGTGAAACGCAGGGGCCAGCCGCTCCCGTTTCCACTGATTCTGCGCCCAAAGCCTGAAGAACTTTCGCACGTGGACCTTCAACAGGTCCGGCTTGTATTCTTTAGACAACACTTCAAATACCTCCATGGGCGATCTTCGCTCGTAAATGGCCAATCGCTCAATGCGGGCCAGCACCGGATACGGCATCAGATCATCTTCATCTGTCTGCTTTTTATCGGGAGGCCGTAGTTCCGCAGTAGGCTGAAGGTTGTTCACAGCGTTCAGTCCATCGTGGTTCAGCGCTTTTTCCGCCCATCGCAGCCACTGCAGGATAAATACCTTGCTGAGTCCCGCGATTGGTGAAAGACTTCCACTGGTATCCCCATCCATCGTCGCGTATCCGACATCGCCCTCGCTGCGATTGGAAGTGGTCAGCAGCACCGATCGTTTTATATTCGCCAGCATCCAGATAATGGGTGAGCGCGTCCTCGCCTGTATGTTCTGCAGTGTGATATCATCTGTTTGCCAGGTGAGTTTTCTTCCGATCGCCTGCTTCATCTTTGATGAGTATTGGTGGACCACTTCGTCGATTGACCATTCATGGAATTCAGCGCCCACGCTTGCGGCGAGTTGGCGCGCAGCGGAGAGGGTATCAGTGGATGAATTTTTCGTTCCCTGGTAAGCGCAGGTGAGCAATTGTCCGACGGCCCGCTTCCAGTCACCTGCGATCTCATTCTGATCCAGCGAGAGCTTTTCGCAAAATTTATCCCAACCCAGTGCAGCCGACGCGCGCTTTACCATCTCTGCCACAAACACTGCGCAGATACTTGAATCGGCTCCGCCGCTGAGGGAGAGAACATAACCCTTCGATCTGCTTTTTCGCAGATAATCAAAAAGAGCAAGTGACAGCGCCTGGGTCAATTCTTCGTTGATTTCCTTGACGTCGGGCGTGGCCGTACACTTTGTCCTGGACGGATCTTTAAAATCGATATCACATGCCATGACGTGAAAATCGGAAAACATGAGCCTCCGGTTCACGGCCACAAGTTTTCCGAGCTGGCCTGCAATGATATCTCCGTCGTAGATCATCCGTCCGGCTTCATTGCCGAGCAGGTTGACAAAGAGGTACACGCATTTGAATTTTTCGGAGCCTTCGATCACAACTTCTTTTTCGCGCAGACTGCTTTTACCCATCGCGTAATGACTGGCGCTGGGATTCATGATCAGGTCAACACCGCGTTCGCAAAGCACATATCCTGGTCGCTTTGATTTTCTCCACGCATCTTCACAGATCTCGAAGCCGAAGCGAACTCCTTCCAAAGTGTAGATGATATCGCCGACTTGAAATGTTTCATCCCCTTTTGTGTATTCGAAGATCTTTCCCGGTTCTCCTTCATCAAACCACCTGGGCTCATAATGCACGCCGTCGCGCGCAAGGTTTTGTTTGAACGTGATGCCAAGGATCTTCCTGTCACTGATAACGCAGACGGCGTTGTATGTGATTCCGTTCAGGCGAAAAGGCAGGCCTACCGCTACGGTGATCTCGCTGCACTTTTCTTTGATCTTCAGCAATTCCTCCCACGCCTTTTCTGATATCCAGTCGCTGAGGAAAAGATCTTCGCACCCGTATCCCGTAATGGTGAGCTCAGGGAAACACAGCAGTTTTACCGATTGTTTTTTCGCTTGTTCGATTGCCCTCAGGATGTTGGAAGTGTTCTTCTTCCAATCCATGGGTGTCTGATTAACAGTAGCGCCGGCGATCTTCACAATATGTTTAATAAATTGTTCTTACTTATTCCTCAGGCAGGGATGCGATGAGCGTGCAAACCGCGTGATGCGTTAACAATGATCAGTCCACTGACTCAATGATCCATTTGAACAGATCTTATGCGTCAAACAGACTGAGCATCTCTATGGTCTTGAGCGCAGCATCCTGCTCAGCCTTCTTCTTGCTATTACCGTATCCTGTTCCTTTTGCTTCGTTGTCGACGAGCACCTGGGCCGTGAACTCCTTGTGGTTCCTCGCTTTCTTGACATTGACAATCTCGAAACGCACTTCTTTGCCCTCGCGCTGGGCCCACTCAATGATCTTGCTTTTGAAGTTCGAATTCGAATTGACGAGCTCCTCCAGATCGTAGTTCGGAGCGATCATCTTGTCGATGACAAACTTTCTTGTGCGCAGAAAGCCCTTGTCGAGGTAAATGGCTCCTACGATGGCTTCAAGGGTATTGCCGAGAATTACTTGCTGAAGATGAGCGTTCTTGCTGTCAAACTGCACAATGTTAGCCACGCCTATTTTGCGCGCGAGCTGGTTCAGCGCTTCGCGGTTAACGATACGCGATCTGATCTCGGTAAGAAACCCTTCCGGCTTAAAAGGAAATTTTTTAAAGAGGTAATCGGCCACAGCAGCGCCGAGTATGGCGTCGCCGAGGTATTCAAGCCTTTCGTTTGATTCCTTTAGTCCGTGTTTGTTTTCCTGCGCGATGGAGCTGTGAAGGGTGGCCAACCGGTACAACTCAAGATTGGAAGGAGTGAGGCCGGCTATATTCTGAATAGCCCTGATCAGTTTCTGATCAGTAGTCGTTTTTCCTTTAAGGATTTTCCAAACCAAGAGAAATCAATTAGTATATACGATGCTAATTTAACAATTATAGCAAAAGTAAAAGCCGCATCACGAATGACGGGCTTTGATTTTTCAGAAGTTTCAAAGGCTGGGTCAGACTTTCTTCACCAGGATGGAGAAATTATGTCCTCCGAACCCGAATGTGTTGCTGAGCGCAATATTCACGTTGCGTTTCTGGGCCTTGTTAAAGGTCATGTTCAGTCTTGAATCAAGCTCCGGGTCATCTTCAAAGTGGTTGATGGTCGGTGGTATGATGGACTGGTCGATGGCGAGCAGGCACGCGATTGTCTCGATCGCTCCGGCGGCCCCCAGCAGGTGTCCGGTCATCGATTTGGTCGAACTGATGTTCATCTTATAAGCATGCTCGCCAAATACTTTTTGAATGGCCTTGATCTCGCCGATATCGCCGAGCGGTGTAGATGTACCGTGTGTATTGATATAGTCTACGTCTTCGGGTCTTATGCCGGCGTCTTCCAAAGCGTTGTACATGACCTGGATAATTCCGGACCCGTCGGGATGAGGCGCTGTGATATGATAGGCGTCCGATGACATGCCGCCGCCGATGATCTCGCCGTATATCTTTGCCCCGCGCCTCTTTGCGTGTTCGTATTCCTCGAGAATGAGCGCGCCTGCTCCCTCGCCGAGCACGAAGCCGTCGCGGTCCTTATCGTAGGGACGCGACGCTGTTTCGGGTGAGTCGTTTCTTTCTGAAAGTGCACGCAGCGCATTGAAGCCGCCGACCCCTGCTTCACAAACAGCAGCTTCAGATCCGCCGGAAACAATGATGTCGGCTTTCCCCAGCCGCAGATAGGTGAACGCATCGTACAGCGCGTTTGTGGAAGAAGCACAAGCTGAAACAGTCACATAATTGGGACCGCGGAAACCGTACTTAATAGAGATATGTCCCGCGCTCAGGTCGGGGATCATCTTTGGAATAAAGAAAGGATTGAAGCGGGGTGTTCCGTCACCCTTCGCATATGACTTTACTTCTTCCTGGAAAGTCAATAACCCCCCGATACCGGATCCCCAGATAACGCCAATACGGTTCGGGTTAAGTTCCTGAAGAGGGAGATTGGAATCTTTTACAGCTTCATCGACCGCTACCATGGCATACTGGGCAAAAGGATCCATCTTCCGGGCCTCCTTGCGGTCCATGAAATTGCCTACGTCGAAGTTCTTGACTTCACAGGCGAATTTTGTTTTAAACTGAGCAGGGTCAAAGCGGGTAATCGGAGCTGCACCGCTATCCCCCTTTTTCAATCCCTCCCAGAACTCCTGAAGGGTATTTCCAATTGGGGTGAGTGCACCAAGTCCAGTAACGACTACTCGCTTCAAAATCATGTTCTAATGTGTGTGGATGTAGAAAGGCAGTTGTCAAATTATTTCTTAACGTTTTGCTCCAGGTAGGAAATTGCCTGGCCAACAGTTGAGATGTTTTCAGCCTGATCATCGGGAATTGAAATGTTGAATTCTTTTTCGAACTCCATGATAAGTTCTACAGTATCCAGAGAATCGGCTCCAAGGTCGTTCGTGAAGCTGGCCTCAGGTGTAACCTCAGATTCTTCAACACCCAATTTTTCAATGATGATCTGTTTTACTTTTTGTGCAATTTCAGACATGTTTTTTTCTGTTTAGAGATTTAAAAATCTCTGCAAAGAAAGAGATTTACGGCAATATTGTCAAACTTTTTTGATCTTGCCCAAACAGGCCTGAAACGCCTGTTTT
>CBFGXV010000076.1:0-8182 GCA_965652755.1 uncultured Chryseosolibacter sp.
AACAAAAGACCATTCAGCTCCCACATGCGCTACATCGCGCCATGCACGGTAAGCGAATGATCCGGAAGGCTACGCTTCGTTTGTCTATGACTTATCTCAATTTGACGGCAAGGATGTCACGCTGGCTTTCGGAGTATACAATGGCGAACCAGATAGCGGTGAAAACAAACTTGTTTTCCATACGATCAATCTGAAGTAAGAGAATGAATTTTAGTTCGATAATTTTCCGCATCATGATAAGCACATGCAGCCTTGTTTTGCTGATGTTGATCGCTGCGTGTAGCGATACATCGACTGAACATGGTCCTGAGAATCCGCCACAAGAGATCAGCTTGTCCGAACAAAATCTTCGCCGCGCCATGGAGCTTACGGACAAGGCCATCTCAGCGCACTTTACGGGCGACGGGATGGCGATGGCGAGATTCTACAATCCGTATACAAAACTCCGCTCTGAAGAGAAAGGCAGTGTGTGGATGTATACCAGCGCAATCGAGGCGGTTAATGCTGTTCTTCATGTCCTCAAAGCGCAAAAAGAACATGGCAGCGCTGCACTCTACGATGAACATTTCTCAAGGTATTCAACCTTGCTGCATCTGTTGTACGATAATGCAGACTATTACCTGGGCACTTTCGAGTTGATCTCTTATACGCAAACCAGACAGTGGTCAGTTTACGGCGTGAACCGCGGCGGGTCCAAAGGTTCCGCACAGGTTGCGGGGATCGAAAATGTGTACGACGACCAGATGTGGCTTATTCGCGAATTACTCGAATCGTATAAAGTAACAGGGCAGAATGAGTATCTCCAAAAGGCCGAGTACTTGACCGGGTACGTGCTTGACGGGTGGGATGCCACGCGCGAGGCCGGTGGAGCTGAACGCGGAGGTATTACCTGGGGACCGGGGTATGTAACCAAACATGCATGCAGCAACGGCCCGATGGTGAGTCCGCTCGTGTGGCTGCATGAGCTGTATAAAGGCCGTAGCGACGAAATAACACACCGCTACATCGATGCTTCCGACAAACAAACGCGCATTTCAACACAGGTCAGGAAAAGTGACTACTACCTGGACTTTGCCCGGAAGATATATTCATGGCAGAAAAACAACCTGCTCCGTACTGATGGCGTGTACGATGACATGCGGGGTGGATGCTCCCCGGGCGATCCTGAGACGGAGAGCGTCGATGGTACAGTCTACCGCAAAGGAGGTACTTGTCCTGATCGCGTGGGCCCAGCCATTACGTATAACAGTGGCGCAATGCTTTCAGGAGCAGCCGACTTATATCGTGTGACGGGTGACAACGCGTACCTGGACGATGCGAGGAAATTGTCCGACGACAGTTTTAAATACTTCGCGAAGCTGGGACAGACAAAAGAAGGATATTATACGTACGACATCAGCGGCTTCCGGAACTGGTTCAATGGTGTATTGATGCGTGGATTCGTGGATATCTATCCGGCATACGGTACGGTTGGCGATTACATTGATTCTTTTCAGAAAAACCTGGACTACGGATACGAAAACTTCCTGTATGAGGGGTTCCTGCCGACAAATCTATTAGTAGGGTGGAGTCGTGATAATGCGAATAACAAGACGGAAGGAATGTTCAGTTTTGCTTTTGCAGCTGAATATGCGCTGCTGGCGCGATATGAACTCGAAAAATAACAAAGTCATTTTAGCATATGGAAAATAATTACAGACAACTATTGGCGAAACGGGCCGTATTTTCCGCGCTCGCAATACTTTTTCAGTGCGTTGTATTTGTATCTGCCTTTGCTTCACCACCCGTACAAGACCAGGAGGTTACAGTAACAGGAATTGTAATGACCGCCGGGGAGGAGCTCGGCCTGCCGGGAGTGAACGTCGTGGTCAAAGGTACCACGTCGGGAACCACCTCCGACGCCGAGGGAAGGTACTCTATCAAGGTACCTGCGAATGCCACCCTGGTTTTTTCATTCATTGGTTATATCACACAGGAGATTCCGGTGTCCTCGCAGTCCGTGATTGATGTTGCGCTTGCATCGGATGTTCAGCAGCTGGGTGAAGTAGTCATTGTAGGTTATGGCACGCAGCAGAAGGTTACACTCACAGGGGCCGTATCAAACATTAAAGGCGAAGAATTTCGCCAGACGAAAAACGAGAATCCGCAGAACATGCTCACGGGCAGGATTGCGGGTGTTCGCGTGTGGCAAAGAAGCGCTGAGCCAGGTACCTTCAACAACAACTTCGATATACGCGGCCTGGGATCCCCGTTGATCGTTATAGACGGTATTCCACGTTCCACATCGGACTTCCAACGTCTGAACCCAAATGACATTGATGATATATCCGTATTGAAGGATGCTTCGGCAGCAATCTATGGAGTACGCGCCGCGAATGGCGTGGTGCTGGTGACAACAAAAAAAGGTGTTAAGGGAAAAACGACCGTATCGTACAACGGTTCATATACACTACAGCGTCCCTCCGGGCTTCCGGTGCTCGCCGATCCCTACGAAACAATGACGCTATACAACGAAAAGTCAATGAACAACATTAATGGAGGAACCATTATCTATGGCGAAGATGATTTCGAAGCCTTCCGTACAGGTTCCCGCCGGACCACCGACTGGACATCACTGCTGTTCTCTGATTTTTCGCCTCAGACACAACACGATCTGAGCATCAATGGCGGAGGTGACAATACTCAATACTACATCGGTATGGGCTATCTTTTCCAGGAAGGCTTTTTCAAGTCGCGCGATTTGAATTACAACAAGATCAACTTACGGACAAACGTTACTACTGAAGTGGCCAGGGGGTTGGCATTTAATATCAATCTGAGCGGGATTGCCGACCAGCGCAATTCGCCCTATTCAAGCGCGGTGGATATCATTCGGAACTATTGGAGACAAGGCGTATTGTTCCCCGCCTACGCCGACGCCGAAAATACCATGCTGAACTACGAAGGCCTCGACCTGGAAGAGAATACGGTCGCGAAAATGACTTCGGATATATCGGGCTATCGGAAATATAACCAGAAGTATTTCCAGTCTTCGGCCTCCCTGAATTTCGATTTTGGCACGCTATCACCAGCCCTGGAAGGTTTGTTTGGAAAGGCTTTGGTCAGCTACGATTATCGCAACGACGATAACACAATTTTCCGGAGAGAGTATTATCAATATGCTTACAATCCCTTGAATGAGACCTACGAATCAAAATTGTATAACTCCAGCTCGCCAAATCAGATGCGGCGTGAGTTATTTGGAAAGCAACAAGTGCTTGGCCAGTTCATACTAAACTACGATCGCACACTGGGTACTGACCACGACTTGACGAGCCTCCTGGGCGTTGAGACTCAAAAACGAAAGGGCGATAATTTCTTCGCCCAGCGCGATCTTGCTTTTGGAATGGAGTACCTGTTTGCAGGTGTGAATGACAACCAGCTCGGCGGAATGCAGAGTAATCTGAATGATGTCTATGAGTTTGCTAACTCGGCGGTTTTCGGACGGTTGAATTACACATATTCCGACCGTTATATTCTTGAGGCCCAGTTCCGTTATGATGGCTCCTCAAAGTTTGCCAAAGGTAATCAGTGGGGATTCTTTCCGTCCGCCTCAGTAGGTTGGCGCTTGTCGGAAGAGGCATTCATTAAATCGAGCTCAGCCCTTTCGTTTGTTGATGAGTTGAAACTCCGTGCCAGCTATGGTGTTCTGGGAGACGATGGCGATCTGCAATATGACTGGGCTTCAGGTTATACCTATCCGGCAACAGGCAGCAACGCAACGGCTGGATATTACAACCACTACGCTCCAGGTTATATGTTCGACGGCGAGTTTGTCTTTGGCGTATCGACGTTAGCGCTTCCCAATGAAATGATCACCTGGTTTACGGCCAATACGCTTGACATCGGGATGGACTTTCAGGGATGGGGTGGTCTCCTGGGATTTTCAGTTGACTATTTTGACCGTCGCCGCGAAGGACGTTTCGCCCGTCGTTCGGGAGATCTCCCAACGGTAGTAGGCGCCCAGGCTCCCAGGGAGAATCTGGACAGTGACCGTCACTTCGGTGTCGACCTCGAGGTCTCACACCGCAACTCCATTGGACCCCTGACTTACAGGGTCAAGGCGATTGCCACCATCACGCGTCAGAAATATCTGGTCGCTTCCGAGAAGGGACCTTGGGGGAATTCATATGACCGGTGGCGCAATGACAACATGACCAATCGATACCAGGGTGTGCAGTTTGGATATGAGGGAGCAGGACGATATGAGAGCTGGGAGGATATCTGGTCATATCCTGTTTACAAAGAGAGAGACATATTGCCCGGCGACTACAAGTATATGGATTGGAACGGCGATGGCGAAATCAACGGGCTCGACGAGCACCCCTTCGCTTATGACCAAACGCCATGGATGAATTTTAGCCTGGGGTATGAGGGATCATACAGGGACTTCGATCTCAACTTTCTCTTTCAGGGAACCGCGCTCGGTTCAATGCAATACAGGGAACCGTTGTATTCAATTTGGGGCACGAATGGCGGCGGCACCCTGGAGCAGTACCTCGACCGTTGGCATCCGGTTGATCCGCTTGCAAATCCCTACAATCCCGAGACGAAGTGGGTCGAGGGCTATTATGGTTTTACCGGACGATATCCTCGTGAGAATTCTGAATTCAACCGTGTGAGCACGACTTATTTGCGCCTTAAGAGCATCGAGCTCGGATACACATTAAGGGGAAGAAATAAGGCGCGCCCTTCGACGAGCGTGCGCATCTTTGCCAACGCCTACAATGTCTTTACGATCACTGGCGTGAAGTTCGTGGATCCCGAACATCCTGACGATGAGTTGGGACGGATGTATCCGCTTAACAAGACATATACAATGGGCATTTCCGCCAGGTTTTAATAACGAATTCCAGCGATAAAATTGGTTTAGAATATGAAACGGATATATAAATTCTTACTGATCGGCTTACTTACTATCTCCGGTTGCACGGATTTAGACATCCCGCCGCAGAATATCATTAGTGACGACGATTTGATGACAAGTGAATCCGGGATGAAAGTTTACCTGGCCCGGATGTATAGCAGGATGCCATTTGAGGATTTCAAATACATGGCACAATGGGGCATCGAGCACAACTCGTGGCTTGGCGCGATGGGGATTGAAGGTACCGGTGAAGCTCTGAACCGCGACGGAATTTGCGCTGCCTTTACCGGTGAACGTACGCCCTATTGGTCGGAAGCTTTTGTATTGCTCCGCGATGCCAACTACCTAATCGAAACATTGCCAGAATATAAAGACGAATTTCCTGAGATAACCTACAACCACTATCTGGGTGAGGCTTATTTTGTTCGCGCTACTGTTTTTTCAGCCATGGCGCGGCGATTCGGCGGCGTGCCGCTCGTGACAAGGGTCATCGACTATCCTGCTGAGCAGGAAGATCTGGAAGTGCCCCGTGCTTCCGAAGAAGAAACATGGGATCAGGTGCTGGCCGATTACGATCAGGCAGTTGCTCTGTTACAACAAAACAGCCCTGAACGGGGGTACTCAAATAGATACGTCGCGTTGTCATTCAAATCGGAGGCTATGCTGTACGCAGGCAGCGTCGCCAGGTACAACGAGAGTGTTATGGGCCGGCTCACAGGTTTCGGTCAGAAAACAGGTGTGCGCGTCATCGGGTTTGCAGAAGGGTCGGCACAGGCGGCTTCCAGGAGATATTTCAGAGAAGCATATCTGGCCGCGCGGGAAGTGATCAGCAGTGGGCGTTACTCGCTCTATAATAGAAAATGGGCCGCCAACGATCCGGAAGCACAGTATCAAAATATGGTAGACATGTTCAGCGATTTGACAAGTCCTGAAAATATTTATGTAAAAGAGTACGGCTATCCAACATTCACTCACGGTTACGACGCTTACAGCGCACCTTTTATTTTCAAGGCGCCGCTCGCTTCGGGTACTTGTCCTACACTTGACTTCCTCGAGTTGTTTGATGGGTTCGATCGTTACCCGGATGGGACGATAAAAGTTACAACCGGATCTTCGAATACCGAAGGTGAATATCTGATGTACAATTCTCCGATGGAGTTTTTCCAAAATGCAGAGCCCCGCCTCCGCGCTTACGTGATTTTCCCCGGTGACGTGTTCAAGGGCAGGGAAATAGATATTCGTGCAGGTGTATTCACCGGATCTGAGCCGATCAGCCCACTATTCAATAACTACGCGTATGCCGCTGCCGAAACTCGTTATCAGAATCTGCCTGCATACACGTCAGCGTCTAAAACTCTTTTCCTGAGCCCGCGGGAAGGCAACGGTCAGGAGGTTGTACCCTACAACGGTGGCAATATTACAGCGGCCGGCACTAACGGTCCGTTCTACGATAACGGCGAAAGCTGCCTGACAGGATTATATGGTCGCAAGTGGCTTAATGACGATCCTTCGTTCGAGGCCGGCGAAGGCAGGTCCGATCAGCACTTCATTTTGATGCGTTACGCGGAGGTTTTATTGACTGCTGCAGAAGCCGCGGTCGAGCTTTCATTAGCTGGCGAAACTTCTCCCGATGGCGCTGACCTGATGCAGGTCGCCACGGAAGCTGTAAATCAAATACGTCAAAGAGCTGGCGCTACGTTATTGGCAGGTAACATCACACCGGACGTAAACGGGCGCAACATTGTTCGGAAAGAACGCCGTAAAGAATTGGCGCTGGAACATAAGTCAAAATGGGACCTGCGTCGATGGAGAGTACAGCACTACGAAGAACGCGATGGCTTCTGGGGTGAATTCAAAAACAAGGAATCTTTCAGCAGTAATTCCCGCTACCGCTTCCGTGGCCTCTATCCATTCTTTTCCACCGAGACCGGCAAATACTTTTTCGATGCCCGTTTTCAATGGGTCAGCCTGAAGACATTCGAGTACAACATAGTTGACTATTACTTTGCGATCCCTTCCGGGGAAGTGTCGAAAAGTGGCGTAATCGATCAACAGCCGAACCGATAAGACAATGACGAGCCTAATAACTAAGAATTACAGAATTATGAAGAAGTTAGTATCATATCTGGTATTGCTTGCCCTCGTTCCTTTTATTTCTTGCAGTCTGTTTGAGCTGGACGACTATGACGAACCTCTTGAAACGCTGGCAGGCGAAGTTGTGAATGTCGAGACCGGCGAACCAGTGCTTACTGATCAGGGAAGCGAAGGTATTCGTGTGCGGCTCACCGAAGTTAGCTGGGGCGATAACGTTACTCCCAATCCCGATTTCTATTGTACACCGGACGGAAAATTTCAAAACACTAAACTCTTCAGAGGTACCTATAACGTCCGCATTGATGGGCCATTTATACCTTTGCTTCGCGAAGACGATCGGGGAGTTCCACTTGCCGATGAAACACAAACGATCGATCTGCATGGCATCACCAACCTCAGGATTGAAGTGCAGCCCTTCCTGAAAATCGAATGGATTGGAAAGCCTGAAGTCGTCAACGGTAAGGTCCGGGCGCAGGTGCGCGTCACACGTGCGGTTTCAGAAGAAGTATTCCGCGCCAAGATCGAGCCTATGGGTGGTTATAGCAGTAGTTTTCAGAATGTCACCGACATTCAATTGTTCGTCAGCTATTCCTCTACCGTGGGATACCGTGCACGCGATGAGCGTTGGTCGAACAGGATCGAGTATTCCGGTTCGGCTTTCAATGGCCTGCTGGGACAAGTTATCACCATCGAATCGAATGGAACGATCCCTTCCGGAAGCGGTGTCTTTGTCCGGGCTGCCGCCCGCATCAACTATGACACGCCGAGAGGGAGCGGTACCCGAAGATGGAATTACAATGAGGCTGTCCAATTGCTCGTCCCGTAAGAATTTGGGTTAGTGAGTCGCCCCGAGAGGGGTGGCTCTAATCCACATACTGAAACATCCTATGGTGTCTCCGTGACTGCTACAAGACCACTGATGCAACGCAGGAAGGTTTTCAACCCGGTCCGTGCCGGTAGTTATGTTATCAACATCCTGGAAAAATGACGCTACGAGTGTTGGTCACATCGCGAAACTAACTTAGCGCTTTATAAGGATGGGGATAATCAGTCCCCATCACTTTTTTATACTCAAGTACAAAGGCCTGATATTTGATCCTGGCTTCATCATTCATCTTCAATCGCTGCATCGCTTTGATTTGAAAAGTTAATGCGGCATCATTCAGCGGATCGATGTTGAAT
>CBFGXV010000077.1:0-8096 GCA_965652755.1 uncultured Chryseosolibacter sp.
AGTGATGGCGGGCTTCGCTTTTTGATACCCGATTCACATCTACGTGCTGAGGCGGGCTCGTCGGGGCAGGCCCCGACTCCGGGCTTCGGTTTTACCCGCCACGGCTATCTCTCCGAGGTTGAAGTCAGGAGCTATTACATCCACGGTACGCGATTGCCTTCAGAGCAGAGCATAGCATATATTGCTTTTTATACTCCGCCACACTTTGTTCGATGTATGATACTTATATCATCGCCTCACTGTCATCAGGCAAGTTGTGTTATGGTTCCACCAGGATATTGGATGAACGACTGAATATCACAACAACGGATGGAACCGTTCTACGAAAGGTTGAGGACCCTGGAAGTACATTTTTTAAGACCTTTCCCGCTGCGGAGCAAGCGCCTCTCGCCTAAATCCGTCAAACTAATTGCCAACGACCCCCTCAACAGGTATTCATTGGCAAGTTGATACTTATTGATCGGGACCGGATCGTTTGCCTCAGTTATTTCCTTATCTTGAATCCATGCAATCGCGTAAAATTAATCACCGCACCCTGCGTTAATTTATACTCGCGTCATTGTATTCTCTGTTTGGCTATCGGTAAACGTACGACTATGAAATGGGCTTACAGCATCCGGCGGAAGATAAGTGCAGCACTGCTCCTCACTGCGATCTTTGTGCTGCTCTTTGTGAAAAATATGGTCGACAGCAAGAATGTCTCTCAACTCGGCAGCTCCTTTTCATCCGTGTATGAAGACCGCCTGCTGGTAGAAAGTTACATTTACCGGATGTCTGAACATCTGTTCAGGAAGAAGATAATAATCGACACGGCAGAACACGTCAGCAGTGCATTACAGATGAAACCAGTTGTCGAACAATACAATCGCAGTATCGAGGCACTCATCGATGCTTATGAAACAACCAGGCTCACTAAGACGGAGAGTGTCTACTTTTCCGACTTCAAAAAGAACGTAAGGAAACTCGCGGCGTATGAGAACGAATACTTCCGGATGATTGAAGGGGTTCAGTCCGATCCGCAGGCTAAACGGCGGATCGATACGCAATTCAATCTGGCCTCCAACAATCTCGATATGCTTTCCGGGATCCAGATCTCCGAAGGAAAAATACTGAACGACAATACGCAAAAGATCGTCGCGGGGTCATCTATACTGACTCAATTTGAAACCGGTATTCTCATCGCCGTCGGGTTGATGGTGCTGGTGTTGATCTTTGAATCCACGACGATCCTCACGAGCGCCGCGCGGAAGCAGAGCTTGAATTAGGTGAGGCGTGAGGCGTGAGTGGTGAATAACGAGTGCGGCTGAGAGCGTGATTAGTGAGGCGTGAATTGTGAGTGCGCTCGAGAGTTTATCGGGTCGATTCGAGTCTAGTGTATTCAAGGCTGCGCAGCATCTCATGAAGTGTGAAGTGTAATAGGGACGGCTATGAGCCGATTCTACCCTGTCCGCCTGCCCAACTGACGATTGACGACTCACTACTGACCACTCACTACTGACCACTCACTACTGACCACTCACTACTGACCACTCACCATTGACGACTCACGACTCACCACTGACCACTGACCACTCACGATTGACAACTGACGACTGACAATTTCACGCTCTGCCACTAACGACTCACCACTGACGACTCACTACTGACGACTCACCACTGACGACTCACCACTCACCCCTCACAATTCACGAAATATCGAATCGACTTATGGAAACCTCTCCTCGCCGGCATCCTGGATTTATAACCAAACCAAAAGTCGATGGAAACAAATCCGACAGTCATTCGCCACTGGGAAGATGTGGTGTTTGAGAACCGAAACAAGCTTTACGGCGCTTACATCCTGCGGCGTGCTTATTCGAACCGATTGTTATCCGGGCTGGGCGTAACGGTTGCGATCGTTACGGTCATCCTTTCCCTTCACGAAACGCGATCGAGTGAAGAAACAGTCATTGTACCGCCAGGTTTACCGGAAACTCAAATTATCCTGCGCCAACCGCCGTCGCTTGAACCGCGGCGTCCGCCCGAAAGGAGGGTACAGGCACCCTCCAACAACGTGGATGAGCGCAATGTGCTCGTCACCACGGAGGAAGTGACTGAAGATAACGCGCAAGCAATTGAAGAATATATTTCACATTCCGATCTCGACTTCGGCGAGATTGGTGTGCCGGAAGGCGACATCAGCGCGCCCCCCGCCGCCCCTCAACCCGTGGCTGAGCCGTTCCTTGATATCGCGGAAGTCATGCCGGAATACGAAGGAGGACTGGAGGCAATGATGAAGTTCCTTCAGAAGAAGATCCATTATCCGCGGGTTCCGCGCCAGATGCAGATAGAGGGAACTGTTTATGTGCGGTTTCTCGTCAATGGGGATGGATCGGTCAGCGATGTGGAGGTGATCCGGGGTATTCATCCCGACTGCGACAGGGAAGCAATGCGGGTCATATCCATGCTGCCGTCATGGAAAGGGGGAAGTCACAATGGACGACCAGTTTCTGTTCGGATGGTGCTTCCCATCAAATTTGAACTCAAATAGAAATAGAGCGAACCCGAAGCCCAGATACCATCAAAGGATGCTGTCATCCAGCGTAGACATCATCTGACGCGTGAAAAAGTTGTCTTTTCCGGTGTCGCTCTCGCCTTCGATGCTGACGAGTGACCCGGAAAAGTCATACAAAAGTTTGATGTGCTGCGTGTTCAACAGGTAGACCAGGATAAAAAAGCTGTAGTAATCCAACGCTTCGATGAATTGCCCGTTTTGCTGGACCCAGGTTGCTTTTTCTTGTAAGGTGGGAGATGGGTAGAGATTTTCTTCCATAGGCTAGATAAAATCACGTCGATCTAGCGGGGAAAAAAATCATACCAGCTATGGGGATCAATCCTTTCGCAGGGCGCTCCCGGCCATGGCAGCGAACCCTCCCACGATTCCGATGAGCACAAACGTGACAAGAAGCAGGATGGATTTATTGTGGAGCATGAAGATGCGGGCTACGCGGTCGGCAAATTCCGAGTCAGAGCTGACATCTGTAACCAGGGCTTTGCCGATCCATAGCAAGCCGATGGCGAGGAAGCCGGACAGGAAATTTAATCGCGTATTAACCAATATGCCGCCCACAAAGGCTGCGATGGCCACCGACCACCAGGGAAGGAATTGTTCCAGCAGATATCCCAGAATGATGATTACGATGATCTGGACGGGAAATCTCATTCAGCTGCGGGATTAAGTTGCGTGGTATAGAATATTTTCTGAATGTCGTCTTCCGGGGACCGGAGATACAACAAAGGAAAGTAGGCGCCTTTCGTCCAGTGGGATAACATATTGCTGTAGAAAGCGCTTCCCGGGTTCCCCGATTGTCCGCCGGGGTAGGTGGCCCATGCCTTGATACCCGATGGTTCGAGACTTGCGACCATCCGCCACGAGGGGCCATGCGTTCGCGAATGCGCATTTACAATATCATGATTGCCCCCTGTTTTCACCGGGATTGAAAGCGCTGTCAGCGGTGGCAGGAGATGTCCGATGTAAGAGTCCTTGTACTCCGCCCATACCGGTAGCGTTGGATGCCGCGTCTTCCATTCTTCGATGTCGTGTACGCCGAGAGCGAACGCTTTCCTGATGACATCTCCGGCAGTTTCTTTTTGCTCTGTTTGCAAGATGTCGAAGAACTCCAGTTCGGGGTTCTCCTTCAGTAACTTGATGGTGGTATAAGTTGTAGGGCGGGTGAGGCTGTGTCTGGCATTATCCATTTCATCCCAAAGAAGGGGCATCAGGTTGTCCCACCATGCTTCGTAGTAGGTTGCCCCCGCAGAGTTGGCCGAGTTGACGTAGTCCCAGGCGCGCAGTATCCGGTAAGCTTGTTTCTGCAGAAGGTCGAGCTCGGTGGTGTCCAGGTAACTCAGAAACATCGGAAGACTTTCAGCAGCTTTCAGATTGAAGTTGTCTGTCTGCAATCGCATCATATCCCGGTAGGTGATATTCTCGGAAGTCCTAAGCACGTCGTTGATCCGCCTGTTCCGGTACGCTTCGTAGTGTGTTGCCGTGATGTAATATGGATAGGTGTTGTCCACCGGGTATTGGTTGGCAGAACTGACAAATCCCCGTTCCGGGTTTTTCTCCGCGATGTTATGCGCATTGGGAATAAATGCCTGCCATCCCTGCGATCGCTTGCTGCCATCGAGAACGAACTTTCCCTCTTCCTTACGGCGCACCGGAAATTTGCCCTGGACGCGCATGGCAATGTCACCTGACACGGATGCAAAGACGAAGTTCTGGGCGGGCAGCGAGAAGTAATTCAGCGCCTCTGAAAATTCGGCGTGGTTTTTCGCGCGGTTCACTCTGTAAAATGCATTGATCTCCTCCGAAGGCTCGTGTGCAATCCACCGGAACGCATATCCGTTGAGCTCATTTTCTGCCTGAAAGTTGTTGTCATACGTTACCGGACCCCAATGCGTATATATAACAGTGTCGTAGTACGTCGTGCCACCGCGAACTTTGATCTCTTCCACTACTTTGCGTGTGTTTACCCAGTTGCCGTCGAGGAGGTATTGGTCGCGTTTCTTGTCGCGGAACATGATCCTGTACCAGTCGACGAGGTCGCGTTGTGCATTTGTAACGGACCAGGCGATAGAATCATTGAAGCCGATAATGATCGTCGGAACGCCCGGCAACGAAGCCCCCATACAATTGATCCCCGGTGCGGTCAGTTGTACTCCATACCAGATCGATGGCAGGCTCAGCTGAAGGTGCGGGTCACCGGCGAGCATGGGATGACCGGTGTATGTTTTCGACCCTGCTACGGCCCAGTTGTTACTTCCTGTTGTCGGATCTTCGCCAGGCGCTTTCTTCACGCCAACCAGTTGGTCGGGCAATGCCATGGGTGTGGAGTCGAGTGATACACGATTAAAATTCCAGCTTCCCGGTTTGTCCACGATCGGATCCCCTGTATTTTCATTGTCGGGATAGAGGAGGTCCACGATTTCCTTGCCGTAGAGTTCCAGCGCATTCGTCATCTCAATGTCCTTGTCACCCATGTTCAACGTCTGCGCCATGTTCTTCAAAAGCAACGCGCACTTAAGGTTTGTCCACCGTTCCGGGTAATAGTTCAGTAGTTTATATTCGAAAGGAAGGTCTTCATACGAAAGCGACTCGATGAAAAGGTTGACGCCTTTGGTGTACTGGATCACAGCCGGATGTTCGTCCATCGACTTGAGCGCTTCACGGGCGCCGAACACCATTCCAAGCCTGCGCTGACGGCGGTCATAATTGAGCACTGCGTCGCTGGCTACAATCTCGGAAACCCTTCCCGCAGCTGCGTGTGTTTGAAACTCCATCTGCCAGAGACGATGCATGGCGGTGATGTAGCCTTGTGCCAGGTACAGATCGTCATTATTCGCGGCGAAGATATGTGGGATCAGCAAGCTGTCATAAACGATCGTTACAGGTTCTTTCAGTCCGGGGAGCACAAGCTGTTTTTTCCCCTGATATCCGGTAGGCTCGACGTTTTTCCAGAAACCGTGATACGGATCAAGAAACTTGCCCAACGGTGGAATCGATACGCTTCCAATCGTCCAACCGCGGTCCATCAGGTAAATCAAGAGCAGAGTAATGGCCAGGCTGGTTAAGAACTTAGCAAGTTTCATTCAGTGAGTCAGCGATTTAAGTAAATAAAGTAAAAACCTTTTCCTAATTTTCGGCAAAATTCGAATAAATTTTTGTCAAACCATCATTCGAACATTTTGTCCCAATATTCAAAAGAACAAATAAAAAAGGCATCTCTCATTAAAGCGATCTTCTTTGATGTTGATGGTGTGCTTACGGATGGAAAGATCATCTATGACGACAACGGAAAAGAGATCAAAACATTTCACGTAAGGGATGGCCTCATCATCAGTTATCTGAAGAAGGCAGGCATTCTCACCGGTGCTATTTCAGGGCGCGAGTCAGCAGCAGTTACTAAAAGGCTGGCGGAATTAAAGATCGATTTTTGTCACCAGGGCATCGTCGACAAGGCCATGGTCTTTGAAAAACTCATGGCCCACTACAAACTGAAAACGAAGGAGGTTGCCTTTATCGGCGACGACCTCAATGATTTACCGGTATTCAAGCTGGCGGGCATGGCCATCTGTCCGGCCGACACATATGATTATATCAAGGAGCGCGCCGACCTGGTGACGCAGGCCAAAGGGGGAGAAGGTGTGTTGCGCGAGGTGGCCGACCTTGTTCTCACGGCGAAAGGATTGTTTGAAAAATGGCTCAAGGGAAGCTGATATAGCTCCCGCAAATTCAGGTGTATTTATGGAAATATTCAAGGATAAGGTTTCACTTGCCGACAACATTGTATTAGGAGGAGACCGGATGGTGCTGTTCGCCGGCCCCTGCGCGGCCGAGAGCTACGATCTCTGTATGGAAACAGGGTCTCAGGTAAAGGAGATCTGTAAAAAGCTGAACATCGATTATGTGTTCAAATCATCTTTCGACAAGGCAAACAGAACATCGGCCGGTTCTTATCGCGGGCCGTCCAGGGAAGGGGGTCTCGAGATCCTTGCGCGCGTAAAAAAAGATCTGCGAGTGCCGGTAGTCACGGACGTGCATGAGTCATATCAGTGTGAGGAAGTAGCGACAGTGGCGGATGTGCTGCAGATACCGGCGTTCCTCTGCCGTCAGACCGACCTTCTCAAAGCGGCGGCAAGGACCGGCAAAGCCGTAAAAATAAAGAAGGGCCAGTTCATGGCTCCGGAAGATATGAAGTACGCTCTTGAAAAGGTGCGCGAAGAGGGCAACCCCAATGTCTTCCTTACGGAACGCGGCGCCAGCTTCGGATACCACACGTTGGTTGTGGATATGCGATCACTGCCAGTGATGCGGCAATATAGCCCGGTGATCTTTGATGTGACACACTCAGTTCAACAGCCCGGGGGTAAGGGCGGATCATCCGGCGGCCAGCGCGAGTTTGCTCCCTTCCTTGCAAGAGCCGCGGCTGCGGCTGGCGTAGACGGCTTTTTTATCGAAACACATCCCAATCCTTCAAAAGCGCTCAGCGACGGACCGAATATGATCCCGCTGCATGAAATGCAGGATTTCCTCTTAATGATCAGAAAATTCTGGGATTTGCAACGTGCGTGATGCGCGCCTTGCCTCAACTTACTCCTCTGCATTCCCTGAATTTAACCGGCAGGCTTTTTTACTAAAGAGGTATCGGATCATTGTTATCCGTGTCTTTTGCCAGCTTTTTAGAGAATAAACGCATAGACATTTGGCAATTGAGTATTTGATTCTACATTTGTTCTTTTAATCTACCGTTTTAGTGGACTTAGGATTTTCTCAGACGTATGTATTGGTTGTGGTGGTCTTTCTGGTGCTATCGCTTTACCGGGAATGGTTCAATCCTGCCTTGACGTTTTTTATTGCTACCGTTGCATTACTGCTCGGCCAGGTGATCACGCCGGTAGAAATGCTACAGGGGTTATCAAACCAGCAGATCATTTTGATCTTCCTGCTCGTGCTGGTTACAGCCGGTATCCGCACGGTTGTGGGGACTGACGCGTTTAGCCGTTTATTCAATCCGAACTTATCACCAAAGGCATTTCTGTTCCGCATGATGCTGACTGTATCATCGCTGTCATCCGTGCTGAACAATACCCCCATCGTTGCGTTCATGATTCCCTACGTAAAAGACTGGGCGCACAAGACGGGCCATCCCGCCTCGAAGTTCCTGATCCCGCTTTCATTTGCCACCATTCTCGGAGGTATGATCACCGTGATCGGTACTTCAACAAACCTGGTATTGAATGGTCTTATTTCGCAGTACAATCTTCCCTTGCTGGGATTCCAGCACTTTTTTTATCTCGGCTTGTCGGTGACTGTTCTGGGCGCCGCTTATCTGTACTTTGTGGGTTATCATTTATTGCCGTCAAACCCCAATGAGATCGAAGCCCTGCGCGAGAATGTAAAGGAGTATATAATCGAAACCGAGATCGGCCGTGGTTCCTCATTGGTCGGAAAATCTGTAAAGGATGCCGGGTTGAGAAATCTGAAGGATGTATTTCTTGTAGAGATCATCCGCGACGAAAAGGTCATTTCACCAGTTTCCCCTGATGAAGTACTC
>CBFGXV010000078.1:0-8092 GCA_965652755.1 uncultured Chryseosolibacter sp.
AAAGAGGTGCGAAAAGTTACGTTCAACCTGAAGCCGACCGTGCTCGGCGATTACGGATTGCAGGCCGGATTAAATGTCTTTATTCAGGAGATCAGCAAGCTGACGGGAATTAATCTGCAATACCGGACCAGCGGGTCGATACCGAGGTTCCCACAAAAGATCGAGAACAATATTTTCAGAATCATCCAGGAAGCCATTAACAACGCCATCAAATATTCCGAAGCCGGAAAAATTACGGTGTTTTTGAAACAAATGGAGAACGAGATCGTCCTTACGGTTCACGATGATGGGAAGGGCTTCGATACAAAAATAGCGGAGGCGAGGAGTTCAAATCTGGAATCGGGCCGTGGTTTTTTTAATATGTACGAACGCACAGAATATATAAACGGCAACCTGGAGATCCAATCCAAAACCGGACAGGGCACAACGATCCGGTTAAGCGTTCCTTTGAGAAGCACAGTGACAACGGAATAATATAACATGAGCACAATAAAGATAGTTTTGGCCGATGACCATGTACTGGTTCGCAAGGGAATCAAATCCATGCTCGAGATGGATACGGAGATCAAAGTGGTCGGCGAAGCAAGCAACGGAAAAGAGGCTCTCGGCGTGGCAAAGGAGTTGAAGCCTGACATCATTGTATTGGATATTCGCATGCCGGAAATGACGGGACTTGAGGCGGCCTCTCTCCTTGGCGAATATTCGCCCGGTACGCGCGCGGTGATCCTCTCCATGCATGATTCAGAAGAGTACGTTGTCCAGGCGCTTCAGGCTGGCGCTTACGGATATTTGCTAAAGGATACTGACAAGGAAGAATTTATCAAGGCCCTCAAACAGGTTCACCATGGTCATAAATATTTCAGCGGCGCCGTTTCACACGTGTTGGCAAACCAGTTGCTCAGCGCCCGGCCTTACCTCAGCTCACGCGCCCCAGTCGAAGACGTTTACCACCTGACCAAACGGGAAAAAGAGATCTTGCGCATGGTCATCGATGGCAAGCACAACAAAGAGATCGCCGATTCGCTGGGCAAAAGTCTGCGCACCATAGAAACCCATCGCTTTAACATTATGAAAAAACTGGGGGTCAACAATGCTGTTGATATGGTGAACAAAACCGTCAAGGAGAATCTCGTTTAATCCGTCCCTGGTTGCCCCGTCTCTGGGCAGGCATTTTCCATACCCCTTTTTATACATCGCTTCTTTAACACATCTCTTAGCGGGATAAAATTTTTTCCTGTAATCCTGTTCGCATTCTTATCAGCAATTCAACTGACCGTTAAGATCCAGTTGGATCGATCCGGGCGATTTTGCGAATTCTTAAATGCTGCCTGCAACCGATTTTCCGCGTCATTCAATCAATTACGTAAATAAATACGCATTTCTTTACGTATTTAAGGACGTAATTACTTAGTTTTATACGTATTAATACTTAGATCAGTTATGTTAAAGCATTAACCCTTCATATATGACCAGAAACATTTACATCCTTTTGGCATTGATTGCATGGATCGGCCTGGAAAATCGTCTGCTTGCGCAAGTCTCATTTTCGGGTCTGATCAGAACAAGATCCGAAGTGCGCAACGGACAGGGGACACTTTCCACGGCAGGAGCCCCTCCTGCGTTTTTTACTTCTCAGCGGACGCGCTTTAACGTTAGCTATGCCGGACACCGGTTTCGGATCTACACATCCTTGCAGGATGTGAGGGTCTGGGGTCAGGATGCATCGTCTATCAACCGGATCACAACAGATGCCTATGATGGATTGATGCTGCACGAAGCATGGGGCGAATTCAGTCTCGTGGACACAGGCCGGGTAGTTAAAACTTTCAGTTTGAAGGTCGGACGGCAGGAACTGGTATACGATGATGTTCGTCTGTTGGGAAATCTTGATTGGCTGCAGCAGGCGCGCAGGCATGACGCTGCTTTACTGAAATTCGAACACCGGGGGTGGACAACACATGCCGGGTTCGCCTATAATCAGAACGCTGAACGTAAAACCGGTACCATATACAACGGAGTGCCTGCAGGTTATCCGGCCACCACCAACGGCCTGGGCGTCATGTACAAATCCATGCAGTTCCTGTACCTGGCAAAAAAACTCCCCTTCGGTAACGCCTCCCTGCTCGCCCTCAAGGATGATTTCAGCAAATTCTCTTTTGCGGACAGTGATTCCCTGATGGCGAATCCACTTTACAAAAGCAGCGTTTGGAGTCGCTACACCGCAGGCGCCAATTTGTTCGGAAACGCAGGCAAAAAATTAACGTTCGGGTTAAGCGCATTTTATCAGGGCGGCGCTTATCGCGACGGCACGTCGCTGAATGAATACCTGATCTCCGCCTCCTTTTTGTACGCGGCTACTTCCCGCTTCACGGCAGGTCCGGGCGTGGACATTACCTCCGGAAATAACGGATCAGACCCTTCCCGTAAATTTCAGCGCTTTGATCCCCTTTACGGCACGCCGCACAAGTTCTGGGGATACATGGATTACTTCTATGTGGCAGACGCCTTCGGCCCGGGTGGTCTCGTCAACTATTATTTAAAGACAAAATTCAAAGCAAAGGATAACCTTTTGCTGACCGCCGACCTGCACCGCTTTGCCCTGCCTGAAGCGATGACCTCTGAAACGGGAGAAAACCTCGACAAAGCACTGGGCACCGAGATCGATGTGGTCCTGAATTACGGACTCACAAAAGTGATCAACCTTGAGGGCGGGTTTTCCACGATGTTTTCAACACCAACTATGGCCTCAGCTAAAGTTAAGAATGTTACTAACGCGGATGATGTTTCGACCTGGGCGTATCTCATGATATCCATCAAGCCGGACATGCTTACGGCAAATCAAAAATAAAATTCCTATGAACAACATGACAAGAAAGAAAAACATTGTGCTCATGACAGTGCTGGCCCTTGGGCTTTTACTGGCCATGGAGCGCTGTACGCCGGGCGAAACGAAAGCGGGTTCAGAGACCGCTTCAGACACCGCTATTTCCAACCAGGCGGTAATCAAACTCGGCATCATTCCTTTGACCGATTGCGCTCCACTGGTCATAGCCTTCGAGAAAGGGATTTTTAAAAAATATGGATTGAATGTCCAGATATCGAAGGAGGCATCGTGGGCGAACGTGCGCGATAAACTCCTCACAGGAGATTTGCAGGCCGCCCATTGCTTGTTCGGTATGCCTTTCTCCGTTTACACGGGCGTGGGCGGTAAACCAGGATCCGAATTGCCCATCGCCATGATGCTGAACAACAATGGCCAAAGCATTACACTCTCCAAAGATTTTTGCGGTAAGGTCCCGCCGCGCGACATCGGTTCCGTTGGCGGAGTTGTGCGGGAATTATCGGACAAAAAAGAATTGTCATTTGCCGGGACTTTTCCCGGTGGCACGCATGATATCTGGCTGCGGTACTGGCTTGCAGCATCCGGCATAGACCAGAACAAGGTAAAGATCATCACCATCCCTCCTCCGCAGATGGTCGCAAACATGAAAGTAGGAAACATGGATGGATTTTGTGTGGGCGAACCATGGAACCAGGTCGCAGTAAAGCAGGGAATAGGTTTTACACATCTGGCAACACAAGACATCTGGAAACATCACCCGGAAAAAGCCCTTGTATTAAACAAGGAATTCAGCACCACCCAGCGCGAAGATGTTAAAAAGATAATGAAGGCTGTACTCGAAGCCAGTATCTGGCTGGACGATGTAAACAACCGCGGCGAAGCCGCGGAGATCATCGGTCGTCAATCATACGTCAATGCACCAGCTGCTGAGATAGCCACTCGGCTGAACGGCGTATATGACCAGGGTTGTGATTACGGTCAATATCAATACCGGGACGATTATATGCTGTTCCATCGAAATGGCGAAACAAACTTTCCGAGGAAAAGCCACGGCATCTGGTTTATGGTACAGTATGTCCGCTTCAAATACCTCGATCGAGAGCCCGACTACAAGGCCATCGCGGATAAACTGATCCTGCAGGATTTGTATAAAGAAGTAGCAACGGAGATGAACATTCCCGTGCCGGGCGATGATATGCAGCCTTTTACAATTGACCTTGATAAGGTCACCTTTGATCCTGCCAAGCCTGCCGAATCGCTGAAGAATTATAAATCTCTGATGTGATGCACATGAACGACAAGGAAAAGAAATTTACTGTTGCAAAAGGGATTCAGGCGCCGGATGTATGTTCACCCGCCCTTCTTGCATGGCTGCTGGTGAAAACATGGACAGCAAGGTTATCCGCTGGCGCAGCGGTTTTGGGATACTCGACAATCGGCTTCGCCATTATACTCATCATCTGGTCAATGATAGCAGCCTATTCAGTCGATTTTCCGAGTCCCCGTTCCACGTTTCGCGTCCTCTACGAAATGCTGATCAACCCGTTTTATATTTACGGACCTAACGATATGGGAATTGGTTTGCAATTATGGAGCTCACTTGTTCGCGTGTTCTACGGTTTTTCGCTGGCGTCTATTGTGGCGATACCGCTTGGCATGCTCATGGGGGCAAATCGTTTCTGTCATCGCATCTTTTATCCTATTGTCCAGATTCTAAAACCTGTCTCACCACTGGCCTGGTTTCCCATCGGACTGGTGGCGTTTCAGTCCGCTGGCGCCGCTACGATCTTTATTATCTTCATTACCTCGATCTGGCCAACGCTGATCAACACGGCATTTGGCGTGAGTTCGATTCCGGCCGATCATAAAAACGTTGCCAGAGTTTTCGGGTTCTCGCACTGGAAATACATAACAAAAATACTCCTGCCTTATAGTTTACCTCACATCATTACCGGTTTGAGGTTAAGCATCGGAATCGCGTGGCTCGTCATCGTTGCGGGAGAAATGCTTTCGGGTGGAACGGGTATCGGATTTTTTGTCTGGGACAGCTGGAACGCGCTGAGCCTGGAAAGGGTGATCGCAGCCATCCTGATGATCGGGCTTGTAGGATTACTGCTCGACACGCTGTTCTCATTACTGCAAAAGAAGTCTACTTATTCAGCATAACGTGAAATCATTATTGCTATGAGTTATTTGAAAATTGAAGACCTCGGCATTTCTTTCAAGACCGCGAAAGGAAAATTCGTCGCTGTTCAGGATATCAACCTGGACATTACGAAAGGTGAGATCATATCCATCATTGGTCATTCCGGTTGCGGAAAGTCGACAATCATCAATGCAATCGCCGGCATGCTGGCGCCATCGGAGGGACAGGTTACGCTGGAAGGAAAAGTCATCACGGGCCCGGGGCCCGACCGGGGCATGGTCTTTCAGAACTATTCACTGCTTCCATGGCTCACCGTGTATCAGAACATCTTTCAGGCTGTAGACGCTGCGTTAAAAAAATCCAGCAGGCAGGAAAAACAGGAACGCGTCGAACGTCACCTTAAAATGGTCAACCTCTGGGATCACCGCGATAAACATCCGGGTCAGATCTCGGGTGGGATGAAACAACGTGTCGCCATCGCGCGCGCGTTTGCCATCGATCCCGAAGTTCTTCTCCTGGATGAACCCTTTGGCGCACTCGATGCCCTGACAAAAGCGTCGCTGCACATTGAACTTCTAAAAATGTGGAATGTCACGCACCGCAGCAAGACCATCATCATGGTTACACACGATATTGAAGAAGCCGTATTCCTTTCTGATCGCATCGTGGTGATGAATAACGGCCCGGCAGCTACAATCCGCGAAATTGAAGATGTGCATCTTCCAAGGCCGAGAAACAAAAAAGAGACTGTTAACCTTCCGGAATACAAGATCATTCGCGAACGACTTCTTAATCTCCTGATGGAAAAGTTCTCGATAGACGATTCAGAATACTTTAAGGAAGAACAAGCCGCCTGATCAGGAAAAGACCGCAAACGATTTTCTACGTATTTAAACAAGTTTATAGAATATTTTTAAGTATTTACACGTAGTTAATTTAATAAGTACGTACTTTTATTACGTAATTCATTATACGTAATACTTATGGGACCAGTATCATCCGGCAAAGCTTCCAGGATCAATCTACTTGATTTTAAAAGCGTCCCGATGCGGACTTTTCACATCACGTGGTTTACCTTTTTTCTGTGTTTTTTCGGATGGTTCGGGATCGCTCCACTCATGCCTGTCGTGCGTGAAGATCTCGCCCTTACGCCCTCGCAAGTCGGCAACATCATCATCGGCTCCGTTTCCATTACGATATTCGCCAGGCTTTTTTTCGGATGGCTTTGCGATAAGATCGGTCCGCGTCTCTCCTATTCGATCTTGCTTCTGATCGCCTCGATACCGGTCATGGGAATCGGACTCAGTGACAGCTATGAGACCTTTCTGCTCTTCAGGCTTGCGATTGGAATCACCGGAGCATCCTTTGTTATCACGCAATATCATACGACGGCCATGTTTGCGCCGCAGGTGGTGGGAACAGCCAACGCTACGGCTGCAGGCTGGGGCAACATGGGCGGGGGTGTTACACTCATGGTCATGCCACTTATTTTTGCCGCTATTGTAGGAGCGGGTTACCTCGCCGCCGATGCGTGGCGTTTCAGCATGATCATTCCCGGTGCGGCATTGTTTATCATGGCTTTTGTCTATTACTTTTTTACCCAGGATTCGCCTGAGGGAAATATCAAAAGAGGAACAAAAGCAGCAAAAAAAACAACATCAAAAAAAGATCTACTCGCCGTTTGCCGTGATTACCGGGTATGGATACTTTTCCTGGCATACGGCGCTTGTTTCGGTATTGAGATCACGATCGACAACATAGCCACACTTTATTTTATTGACACCTTTCATCTTGGATTACAGGAAGCCGGTATCATCGCCGGATTGTTTGGCATGATGAATCTCTTTGCACGTGCGCTCGGTGGAATATTCGGCGATATGGCCGGAAGAAAGTACGGTTTGAAGGGACGGATCTTTATTTTGGGTGCTTTCCTGCTTATGGAAGGGCTCGGTATCCTGCTTTTTGCATCCATGCATACCTTGCCCTGGGCAATTGCCACCATGCTTTTATTTGCCTTGTTCCTTAAGATGGCAAACGGAGCCACCTATGCTGTGGTGCCTTTCATTCACGCCCGGTCTATTGGCGTGGTCTCCGGAATCGTAGGAGCGGGCGGAAACGTCGGGGCTGTGCTGGCGGGATTTCTTTTCGCCGCCGATGCATCCTCGTACCGAACCAGTTTTATCATCATGGCCGTGGCCGTTGCCATAGTCTCGTGCCTATCGTTTATCATGGCGATCGCGGGAAAAACATCGGAACAAACAGTGGATACAACTCCGGGTATGAAACCGGTTTTTCAGGACGCAGTCGCCTGGGAGCGATCTAATTAAAAGTTTATGAAAGAGAATGTGATCATGCCGGAAAAAGGAAAGGCCGAATTCAAGACAACATGCTCCTATTGTGGCGTGGGCTGCGGCATCGTGGTCAGAAAAGACAGAAGAAACAATTTAACGATCGAAGGTGATAAAGATCATCCTGTAAATAAAGGAATGCTGTGCTCAAAGGGCATGAACCTTCATTACGCCATACGTGATACCACCGACCGGCTCCTTTATCCGGAGATGCGCTGGAGCCGGAATCATGTGCGTGAACGCGTAAGCTGGGATACGGCGATGCAAAGAGCCGCCTCGGTCTTCACATCCATCATCAAAAAATATGGGCCAAATTCCGTTGGCTTCTATGTGTCAGGGCAGTGTCTTACAGAAGAATACTACGTCGCGAACAAACTTGTAAAAGGTTTTATTGGAACCAATAACATCGATACCAATTCCCGTTTGTGTATGAGCAGCGCGGTGGCGGCTTATGCGCAAATGCTGGGTGAAGATGCGGTGCCGGTTTCCTATGAGGATATCGAACTGGCGGATTGCTTTTTAATCGCAGGGGCAAATCCAGCCTGGTGCCACCCCATTCTTTTCCGCAGGATCGAGGCCCATAAACAAAAAAATCCCGGCGTGAAGGTCGTTGTGGTTGATCCGAGGAAAACACAAAGTTGTTCCATCGCCGATTTGCATCTGCAGATCTTCCCCGGAACGGATATATATCTTTACAACGCAATTGCCCGGGTCTTGATCGAAAACGGGGATATAGACAGGGACTTCATATCCCGG
>CBFGXV010000079.1:0-8081 GCA_965652755.1 uncultured Chryseosolibacter sp.
TTCGCCGTCTTTTTCGCCGTAGCCCTTGCTTGCAACGAGGGTATTTTCAAGAGGGAACTCATTGTTGTTGATCAGGTACACTTTCCATTCGCGATCAGGTCCGGCGCCGTTGGTGCGGGCCACGGCGAGGGTGACGTTCTTGACTTCGGGAATGAAGATGTCTTTGATCATGTTTAAGGTGTTAATGTGTTAATCTGTTAAGGTGCGTGCCCGCCGTAGCTTGCGCGGAATGTGCGCGGCAGCGAAGGGGGGTTAATGTGTTAAGGTGGTCCATTCGAAGGCGAATTGTTGCTGGAGTTTTTGTTTGAGAATGTTTTGGACTTGTAACATATCCTGATTGGCTCCGAGTTCCTTAGCCATGGAGGTGACGGCTTTGTCGTTAATGCCGCATGGGATGATATAGTCAAAGTAACGGAGGTCTGTATTGACGTTGAATGCAAAGCCGTGCATGGTGACCCAGCGGCTGGTTTTCACGCCGAGGGCGCAGATCTTGCGGGCAAGGGCTGGTTCGTCGCTGTTAATCCAGACTCCGGTCAGTCCGGGAATTCTTCCAGATGCGATGTTGAATTCCGCCAGGGTTTGAATAACGGCTTCCTCCATCAGGCGCATGTATTTATGAATGTCGGTGAAAAAATTCTCGAGGTCAATGACCGGATAGCCGACGATCTGTCCGGGGCCGTGATAGGTTATGTCACCGCCGCGGTTGATGTGATAATAAGTTGCCCCGATCGTGTCGAGTCGGTCTTTCGGGATCAAAAGGTTTTCTTCGTTACCGCTTTTTCCCAATGTAAACACGTGGGGATGTTCGCAGAAAATGAGATAGTTTTCCGTGGGTTGTTGCTGCGCGGCGGGAAGGCTGCGGTTGTCAGACTTTATTGAAAGTATGCGGTTGAATTTCTCAGCCTGATAATCCCACGCCTCTTTATAGTCGATCAGTCCGAGGTGAACGAATTCCGTTTTTTTATTCATGAAAAAACCCGGAAAAATTTCCAGGTCGATCTTATTTGAGTTTTCCCAGTTCAGATTTCAGGTAGTCGATGGATTCTATGGGATCCGGTTCGACACCATTCTCTTTTGCAAGGTAATACGATATCCAGTCGGTCAGGTGTATCAGGTAATAATATTGCTCGAGGAGCGATGCTCCTTCTCCGATCACGTCGATGATCGGGTTCGATTTTTTCTCGAAGATGTCGCGGCATATCTCCATTCTTTTTTCGACCCTTTCATGGTCGTGATCGGAGTAGAGGTACACGACCTGGAGCATCGGCATCAGGTTTTCAGGAAACTTCCATCCCACGAGCTCATTGTGATTCATTTCGGGGAAGGTGTTTATGTGCGCAATGTGCTTCGAGTTCTCATTGAGCTGTTGCTGAAATCTCAGGGCCATTGCGTAAAGCCGGCTGTCGCAATAAATGACAGGCAGTTTTCCCTTCAGCTTTTTCGCGATCAGTTCGGCCTCGGATTCGATACCCTTTACTCCCCTGTTCAGGAACTCGATGGCATTTTCTGTTTCCTTGATGAAGGCGGCTCCGATGAGGTTGGTGTGATAGAGCAGCGACATGAGCGCGATCATGTTGTATCCCAACATAGCCCGCGGGCTTCCGGATCCTGCAGGCAACTGAATGTAGAAGAGGTTATATTCCCTGGCTATATCGAGAAGTTTGCCGCCGGAGGCAATGGCAATGCACTGCGCCCTTTTCAGGAGGGCCTTGTTCAACGCAGCGATGGTTTCTTCTGTGTTACCGCTGTAGGAGCACGCGATAAAAAGCGTGTGGGGATTGACGAACTGTGGTATGTTATAGCTTTTACATACCGTAATTGGGATCGGGATGCGTCCAAACGTAAGAGATTCGACGAGGTTGGCGCTGATTCCAGATCCGCCCATACCGGTGATCACGACATTGCGGATATCACTTCCGGGCCTGACCAGGTCGATCGTTCCGGCAATTTTCAGGGCGTCAGCCAGTTGTCGCGTAAAACCTTCGATGTATTTTTTTGTTGATGACATAGTCGTAAATTCCGATATCAAAGGTATGACATTTGGATGACCGATAAAATTGAAACCGGGGCCATTGGCGAAAATCTCGCTGCAGAATTCTTTACCGAAAAAGGATTTGATGTTGTAGCGCGGAATTACCGCTGGAAGAAAGCGGAGATCGACCTGATCGTCAGGCGCGAGAACTGGTTAATTTTTGTTGAGGTCAAGACCCGAAGCTCCGACGCGTGGGGATATCCTGAGAGCTTTGTCAGCAATGATCAGCGCAAGTTGATCTATAGCGCCGCAGAAGAATATATCTACAGCACTGACTGGCATGGACATATTCGCTTTGATATCATTTCGGTAAAGCCGGGCGACCGTCCGGAGATCGTTCACTTCGAAGATGCGATCAGCTATTGACGGCGTCGGTCAGCGAGATGCCCGGGTTGTCCGGTAGATCTGCTTGCCTTTGTCGTTCCATTCGGATTTGATGTAGGGACGGTAGTTTTCTTCGAAGGCTTCCTCCGGATAAGCGATTATTTTTTTCCGCCTCTTGTTTGGATAGTATTCGGTCCAGTCGCCTACTTTTTGGTCCCATTCATACTCGCCACTGATCGCGATCTGGCCGTTCTCAAAGAACCGGTAGTAATAACCATTCTTCTCCCCGAATTCGATGGGGGTGATCTCCTTCATTTTCTTTCGCTCAGCGTCGTAGTAACTCACGGTAGATTCTTTCGGCCAGCCGCGAAAGTATTTTTCTTTATTGATCAATACGCTGTCGCGGTTGTATTCCATCCACCGGCCGTGCTTCGTCCCTTTGTAGAAGATGCCTTTCTTGATGATGGCGTCACCCAGGCGTTGCTCGTAGGGCCCGTGGAGCAGGACGCCTTTTTCCGGATCAAACTTTTCGGTTTTGCGGATCTCTTTGCGGGTGTAGTCGTACCAGTAAACGTCGCGGACAAAGGTCTGCGGCTTTTCAGGTTTTTTAAGCACGTAGAATAATTCATAGGTCACGCGATTTCCCTGGCCCTTGCGCGTAAATCCCTTTTTTGTTTTGATCCCGTAGAAGACCTTTTTTTTGACTTTCTTCTTTTTCTTTTTCTTTGGCTCTTCCTCATCTTCCTCCTGGTCGAAATCGAGTGTTACGGGGGTATCAATGGTAAAGCGTTCGTCGATGGGCTCTTCCTCGACAGCGCCTTCGTCCTGGGCGGCAACTGGAATTGCGGCCAGTGACAATAAGAATATGGTAAAAAGGAACCTCATGATGACGGACAACGAAATTACAGAAAAAATATTACTGAAAAAGTTTGATACGTGCGCCCCGGTTTTATGCGTATTGGCGGCTTACGGAAAAAAGAACACCCGGGCGATGCCGGATGTCTTGCTATCAGCGGAATAATCCGCGCGCGGGCACCTGATCCAGGTTTGTGCGGCGCATATAAGGCCGTCCCTACGGGACTTGGATTTCGTACTGGTTGCCGGTGCTACCATAAGGTCGTCCCTACGGGACTTAGATACACTATGTCTGCCTCGTCCTGAAATAGATTTATTCGTAAAAGTGTCAACTTTTACCAGGACGAGGCAGTGAGTCGATGCTGCCATAACGTGATGCCTGCGGGATTTGGACCCGAATGACTTTGGGTATGCGTCGGCGGCCGAGCTTTTAACTTATCTGTCGGTCTCTGAGTTTGTGGAAACGCGGCACTCCATCTCCGCACTTTCGAGTATGGAGATTGTACCTGCACTTCCTTTACGATACCAGCTCTACACTCCGCTTGATGAAGTTCGTAAGCTCGGGCCCGGTAAGCATGTTCTGTGAAAGCAAGGCGAGATCATAAGCCTGTTTGGCAAGCTTTGTTCTTTGCTCTTCACTCTCAGCCTTCAGGATCTTTTGCACGATGCTGTGATTCCCGTTGATGGCTACATTGTAATTGTCGGGCATACTTCCCATGAAACCGTAACCTCCTCCTGTCTTTGCCATATCCTTCATACGGCGCATGAACTCGCTCATGGTTATTACAACAGGAAGATCATCGGGCGACATGGATTCAACCGCCACGGTCATGTTCTGGTTGCTGATGGCTTTCTCGAAGACTGATTTGACTTGTTCCTCTTCATCCTTGTTCAGCACACTTTCCAGTTTCTCATCCTTTGCGATAAGCTTTTCCGATGTATCGCTGTCTACGCGCTTCACCTGGGTTTTCTCCAGCTTTTGTTCAAGCGTGTTGATAAAGTGGCTGTCGATGACCCCGTCGAATAAGAGCACGTCGTAACTTTTATTCTTTGCGCCTTCGATAAAGCTGTGTTGTTTGCTTTTGTCGGAAGCGTAAAGGTATACCAGTTGTTTTTCCTTATCGGTTTGATTTGCCTTCACTTTCTCTTTGTACTCGTCGAGGGTGAAATACTGGCTGTCTACATTCTTTAACAGTGTGAATTCTTTGGCACGGTCGTAGAATTTCTCGTCGCTGATAATACCGTACTTGACAAAGATGTTGATGTCATCCCATTTCTTTTCAAAGTCGGCGCGGTCCTTCTTGAAGAGGTCCTGTAACTTGTCTGCGACCTTTTTGGTGATATGCTGACTGATCTTTTTCACGCTCGCGTCCGACTGCAGGTAGCTTCGGGAAACGTTCAGCGGGATATCGGGCGAATCAAGAACGCCGTGGAGAAGCATGAGGAAATCCGGAACCACATCTTTTACCTCGTCGGTGATAAACACCTGGCGTGAATACAATTGGATCTTGTTCTTGTTGATCTCGAAGTCGTTCTTCACCTTCGGGAAATAAAGGATCCCGGTCAGGTTGAAAGGGTAATCAACGTTGAGATGTATCCAGAAGAGCGGATCTTCCGCGTAGGGATAAAGTTCCTTGTAAAATTTAAGATAGTCTTCATCCTTGAGGTCGGCGGGTGATTTTGTCCAGAGTGGTGCGGGATTGTTGATGATCCTGTCGACCGTGACGGACTTGAATTTCGGTTTGCCATCTTTGTCTACACCGTCTTCGACACTTTCTTCTTTCGTACCGAATTTGATCTCAACAGGCAGGAACTTGCAGTACTTCTCCAGGATGCCCTTCAAACGCCATTCATCCAGGAACTCCTCAGATTCTTTGTTGACATGGAGTATGACATCGGTACCGCGCTCCGCTTTTTTGGCCGGCTCAATTGAAAACTCTGTCGAGCCATCGCATTCCCAGCGGACGGCCTCATCTTCAGAGGTGCTTTTATAGGAGCGGGTAACGATATCAACCGTGTCCGCCACCATGAATGAAGAGTAGAATCCGAGTCCGAATTTTCCGATGATATCCTTTCCATCGGCTTTGTCTTTGAATTTCTCAACGAACTCAGCCGCTCCCGAGAAGGCGATCTGGTTGATGTATTTTTTTACTTCATCGGCCGTCATGCCGATACCTTTATCGCTAACAGTGATCGTTTTTTTGCTTTTGTCGAAGCTTACCTCGATGGTGAGATCCCCGAGTTCGCCATTGAATTCGCCAAGTGACGCCAGCTTCTTCAGTTTCTGCGTAGCGTCGACAGCATTCGATACGAGCTCGCGAAGAAATATCTCATGATCGGAGTAAAGAAACTTCTTGATGATGGGGAAGATGTTCTCGGTATGGATAGAAATGGTGCCTTTTTCTGCTGCTGCTGCCATAATGATTAAGGTTTTTAGAACTGAATTGTATTCGCCCCGTTGGCTCAAACATTATTCCATACCTGAATTTTATGCCACTATGGCATAATCCGGAAAGAATGCTGACGTGAGCAATCCGCGCGGCTGGAGTTACCGTAGTCTGTTGGAGTCGCGCACCAGTTTCTCATCCCGGCGGATGAAAAAGTTTGCGAGCAGGTTACAGAACACGGCAACACCGGGGAGCCAAAGGCCCAATCCCAGCCGGCCGCCGTTGAATTCTGTTGCAAGCCCGTTGGAAAAGACGAATGCGGATACGATGGTTGCTGCGAGGAACAGGGAGTTGAGTGCTCCGAGTTTCATTTGCAGCACGCGGTTCCTATATTTCCCGATCTCTATGATGGAGATCGTGATGGCAGCTATTGCGAGAATGGCTGTCGTGCAATAGGGGATGTAATCGGTACTGATCATTTCCCCGCTCTGGCCCGTGATGCTATAGTGCAAGGCAAAAAGTTTGTGGGTTTGTCCGACCGCCTCATGAACCCAGATAGGCATGAGGATAGCGGCTACCAGGCTGATGATTGCGATTACGAGAAATACGGTTTGAATTCTTTGCCACATGGGTCTGTTAAATTAAATTGTGCGGGCCTGATGCCAGCCCTTTCGACTTGCCCCGCAAACGTCGGCTGCGTGCAAAACTAAGCAATCGGCGATATACAGGTGGCGCAACGCCAGTTTTTTATTCCTTACATTTCTGACTCAAATGAAAGCCGCTTTTATTACAGACATCCTTCGCACCCCCATCGGCAGATACGGGGGAACGCTTTCGCGCGTGCGACCGGACGACCTTGCAGCGCTGGTGATCAAAGAACTGGTAAAGCGCAATGCGTGGGTAGATGTGAGGGAGATTGAAGACGTAGTTTTCGGCGCGGCTAACCAGGCGGGAGAGGACAACAGGAATGTCGCACGCATGGCCGGCTTGCTGGCGGGTCTGCCTGTAGAGGTTGGCGGCGTTACTGTAAACCGACTTTGTGCTTCCGGATTACAGGCTATCATGGATGCGTCAAGGGCTATCATGGCCAATGAAGGCTCTATGTATGTTGCCGGTGGGGTTGAAAGCATGAGTCGGGCGCCGTTTGTCATGCCGAAGAGTGAGGAAGGTTTTTCGAGAAAGGCCGAGATCTTCGATACCACGCTCGGGTGGAGATTTCTCAATTCGCGGCTGTCGCAATTGTATCATCCCTATTCAATGGGTGAGACGGCGGAAAATGTTGCGCGCAAGTGGAATGTGACGCGCGAGCAACAAGATCAGTTCGCGTTTGAATCGCAACGGCGGTATCAGGCCGCCCACGAGGCGGGCAGATTTGACCAGGAGCTGATCGGTGTGCCGGTAATGCAATCAAATGGCGATGTCACCGTGTTTGAGAAGGACGAGCACCCGCGTTTATCAACGCTTGAAAAACTCGCCGGCTTGAAACCTGCGTTTGCAGCAGACGGAACTGTCACTGCCGGGAACTCATCCGGGATCAATGACGGCGCTGCTGCTTCGCTGATTGTCAGCGAAGATATCCTCAAACGCATTGCAGTGAAGCCACTTGTCCGTGTAGCGGGAATGGCCATCGCCGGTGTAGATCCGGGCTTTATGGGAGTCGGGCCAGTACCTGCCACGCAGAAGCTGTTAAAGAGGGCTAGCTTGAAAGTTTCGGATATCGGACTATTTGAATTGAACGAAGCTTTTGCATCCCAGTCGCTGGCTTGTATCCGGGAACTGGCAATCGACCCCGCAATAGTGAATGTCAACGGGGGGTCTATTGCTATCGGTCATCCGCTCGGCTGCAGCGGTGTGCGGATCAGCGCCACACTGATCCACGAGATGAAACGCAGAAAGATCCGGTACGGCATCGCGACTATGTGTATTGGTGTCGGCCAGGGCGCCGCAGTACTCTACGAGAATGTTTAGCCTCTCCGCGTTTCGTGCCGCCAAAAATTCACGTTAAGTTAAGAGACAACATTCGCCAATCGACATTAAATCGACATTCGTAATTCGTCATTCAAAATGCGGTATTTTTTTGAGATAGCCTACCACGGCGGCAACTACAATGGGTGGCAGAGTCAGCACAATGCTAGAGGCGTCCAGGCGGTTGTTGAAAGTGTCATGTCGAAAATTTTCCGGTCGCCGGTAAGTATCGTCGGGAGCGGAAGGACCGACACGGGCGTGCATTGCGAGCAACAGTTCTTTCATGCAGACCTTTCGCAGCCTTTTGAAAACGCGGATATCATCCGGAAACTCAATTCATTCCTGCCCCGTGATATCGTCATTAAATCGGTGAGGGAAGTAAAGCCGGATGCCAGCGCCCGTTATGATGCTGTTGAGCGGATGTACAGGTACCAGATCACGCGCGTCAAGAATCCGTTTCTGCAAGGTTTGAGCTGGCATTACTTCAAAGATGTCGAAATCGAAAACATGGACAGGGC
>CBFGXV010000080.1:0-8076 GCA_965652755.1 uncultured Chryseosolibacter sp.
CAGCTTCCATCATTTGTTTTTCACTGTAGCCCTTCTCGGTTGCATCCGTCGCATAAGCATCAATGCAATAGGGGCACTGAACAACGTGCGCAACTGCCAATGCTATCAGGGATTTTTCGCGTGCTGTCAAGGCTCCGTCGGCGAAGACAGATCCGTAGTAGTCGAAAAATTTGTCTGCAAGTTCTTTTCCGAATTGCCCGATGTGTGTGAATTTTTTGAGATCATCAGCGTGATAATACTGGTCGCGATTTTTGGTCATAGTCTCGTTTAATTTGTTCGTAATATAGCAAGATAGCTGAACCCGGTGTGTGTGACTTCTGCCCGTATAACAAAATATTCGCGCTTGTTCGTTCTCAATACCGCACTAATTTGTAGCCCGGAAGCATTTGCCCTTCCGGCTGCCTTCCCAGCCGCGATGTTTCGGTAATTGCCCCGGAAAATCACAGCAGGCTGGTCAACTTTGTAAATTTTATATTACTTCGCGGTGTGAAGTACCAATTGACGGACCTGAGGTTGAGTGGCAATATCTATTGGGCATTGCTGCTGCGGCTGCTCCTGGTCATGTTGCTTTTTACCCTTTGCCGTATCGGCTTCTATTTTTATAACATGTCTTTCTTTCCCGGCATGTCTGTGTCGGGGTTTTTATGGCTCCTCTGGGGTGGGCTGCAGTTTGATCTCACCGCCATGTTGTACGTAAACTGCCTGTACATTCTCCTGATGATAGTCCCCTTTGATTTCAGATTCCGCTATGGGTATCAGGAGTTCGCCAGATACCTTTTTTTTATTACAAACGCATTAGCCCTTGCAACCAATGTTGCAGACTTTATTTACTATAAGTTCACGTTGCGACGAACGACTGCGGATGTTGTCAGACAGTTTGAAAACGAACAGAACATCGGCGGGCTTTTCTTTCAATTCGTAATCGATTACTGGTACGCTGTTATTTTCTGGGTGGTGCTGGTGATCGTTATGGTTAAGATCTACAACAATATCCGGATATGGGGGCCGCAGACGAGAAGTCGCGTTATGTATTATTTCTCGGGTTTCTTTGCGTTGCCGCTCATAACTTTTTTCATCATTGCTGGCATCCGCGGCGGATTCCGGCACAGCACCCGTCCGATCACGCTGAGTAACGCCGGGGCCTTCGTCAGTGATCCGCGCGATATCAGCATAGTTCTGAACACGCCGTTCTCGCTGATCAGGACTGTGGGCAAGACGAAGGTGCAAAAAGCAAATTATTTTGACGAGCCGGTGCTCGAGTCGGTTTACTCGCCGGTGCACATTCCTTCTGACACGAGCGGTTTTCGCAGACAGAACGTTGTTGTTATCATCCTTGAGAGCTTCTCGCGCGAGTTTTTCGCTTCGCTGAACAAAGACATGGGCGAAGGCTACAAGGGATACACCCCTTTTCTCGATTCGCTGATCCAGCATAGCAAGGGGTTTGTCAACGGATTTGCCAATGGCAGAAAATCCATTGATGGTCTTCCCTCTGTTATCGCGAGCATTCCGTCGCTGGGGGTTCCATATTTCCTGTCGCCTTATTCAGGGAACAAGATTAACAGTCTCGCCTCCGTACTTGGCAATGAAGGATATCATACATCATTCTTTCATGGCGCCCCGAACGGGTCGATGGGATTTAACGCGTTCATGAATCTTGCAGGTGTCGATCACTACTATGGCATGGACGAGTATGGCAATGATGAGGATTTCGATGGCCTGTGGGGTATTTGGGACGAGCCCTTTCTTCAGTTTTACGCTGATCGATTGAATACTTTTCCGCAGCCGTTCTTCTCATCGTTCTTTTCAGTGTCATCTCACCATCCTTTTAAGATCCCTCAGAAATACGAAGGAATTCTCAAGGGCGGGCCACTGCCAATTCATCAATGCATTGAGTATACAGACCATTCGTTGAAGCTTTTTTTTCAGCGTATTTCAAAAATGCCATGGTATAAGAATACCTTGTTTGTTATCACGGCCGACCATACGTCTTCGAATATCCTTCTGCCCGAGTACCGGACGGGCTGGGGGTTTTATTCTGTGCCAATCATTTTTTTTAAACCTGATAACAGCCTGGCGGGAATGGAAGACGCGATCGCGCAGCAAGTGGATATCATGCCATCTGTCCTCGGCTATCTGCACTACAATAGGCCTTACGTTGCGTTTGGACGGGACATATTCCGGGAATCTTCCCCACCGGTAGCGTTTAACTACAAGGATAATACTTATCAGATATTCGAAGACAATCACGTGCTTGTCTTTGATGGAACACGGAGCCTGGCGCTGTTTGATTTTATCAACGATAAGCTGATGGAGCACAACCTCCTGGACAAGCATCCGGAGCGGGTAACGAAGATGGAAAAAAAGATCAAGGCTGTCATTCAGCAGTACAATAACAGGATGATCGAAGACAGACTTACCGTAGATGGTGCTTCAGCGCGTCCGTTGAGTAAGGACAAGCCTGGAAACTGATGGGGAAGGGGCATTAAATGATCATGCAAGGTTGTGATAGACCGTCTGAACATCGTCATCGGACTCGAGGACTTCCACCAGTTTCAACACCTCGTCCTGTTGTTCTTCGCTAAGCTCTTTTGTGGTTGCCGGGATGTAATGGAGCTCCGAACTTTTGGCATCGAGGTGTTTTGACTCGAGAAATTTCAGCATATGACCAAATTCGGTGAACTTGGTGTACACTGTGATCTCGTCCTCCTGGCGGTCGATGTCTTCAGCCCCGGCGTCAATGAGATCAAGCTCAAGTTCTTCGAGATCCAATTTTGAGGGGTCGAATTTAAAAACACCTTTCCGTTCAAACATGAAGGCTACCGAGCCTGAATTACCCATGCTGCCACCGTTTTTCGAAAAGTGAAGCCGGATGTTTGCCACCGTGCGCGTAGGATTATCCGTGGCGCATTCGACAATCATGGGAACACCGTGCGGCCCGTATCCTTCATAGATGACTTCCTGGTAATCTTTTTCTTCTTTTGAAGAGGCGCGCTTGATGGCTGCTTCGACCCGGTCTTTGGGCATGTTGGCGCCTTTCGCGTTCTGGATAGCCATTCGGAGCTTGGGATTGTGCTCGGGGTGAGGGCCGCCCTGCCTTACGGCGATTGAAATATCCTTGCCGATCCGCGTAAAAGCTTTGGCCATGCGGTCAAAGCGTGCGAACATCTTGTGCTTCCGTTTTTCGAAAATGCGCCCCATATCCAGTGATTTAAGGTGCGCAAAATAATACGGTACAGAATAATACCCAAAAAGAATATTCTCCCTGAATCAGGATTTTATGGATTGCGGAGCGATAGACGCGCGTTGGGCCTTCTCCCAAACCACCGATTGTTTCCCTTTGATATATCGCAGAAACCCCGCGTATACCGAAAGGTTCATGACCATAAAATAGTAGGGCACGAAAAAGCCTTTGATCGATATCTTCCTGTCTCTGAAGCTATAGCCCAACAACGCGAGGCAGTAGAAAACAATCTGCGCTCCCAGTGCAAGCAGATAAAACCTGTTGCCTGTCGTTGCAAGCCATACGTTGGCCACTAGTACGATCGGCAGGAAAAGTGGCGCCAGCGTCCAGCGCAGAACACGGTGAGAAACGTATTGGAATGCCAGTATCCCGTAGCGGAAAGGGTTCATCAGCGATCTCAATTTTGCCATCGCCTGAAATCCTCCCGCACAGATGCGCACTTTTCGCTTCCACTCCTCGCTTACGGAAGCGGAAGCTGTTTCAAGCGCGAATGCATCGGGTTCGTACATGAACTTATAGCCTTTTGCGCAGATGCGCATCGAAAGGACAAAATCCTCAATGATGATATTCTCAGCTGGCTCCTCGTACAATTCTGTTCGCACGGAAAACAACTCTCCGGCAGCGCCAACGATGGAGTAAACTTCCGCATCCTTTTTCTTTAGAAACGATTCATACTTCCAGTAAAAGCCTTCGCCCGATCCGGATGCATTGTCTTCGGAATTCTTGTAGAGCCTTTTTTCTCCGGCGACACCCCCCACCATTGGATCCTGATAGTGTCTCACAATGTTTTTGATCGCGGGAGCATTGAGTAAAGTGTTTGCGTCCGAAAACACGACGATGGGCGTCCGGACATATTTCATTACCCTGTTTACCGCGTGAATTTTACCGCGGCGCTGTAGATCGTGAAACAGCTTCACGGCATGAAATTTTTTTATGATGTGTGGGGTATTGTCGGTCGAGCCATCGGTAACGAAGAAGATCGACAACTTATCCTTTGGATAGTCAAGGTTTAAAGAGTTAACGATCTTTTCCTCGATACAAGATTCCTCATTATATGCGGCAACCAGCAAAGTGACCTGTGGTAATTGCTCGTCGGTGACCGGGCGGTGCACAGCAGGCCGTTTTTTGAGTTTGGACAGAATAAATATTACAACACCATATCCCAGATATGTATAGAATATTACGATTAAACCTATCCAGAATACGTAGGCGATTACAGGTGTCATGTGTTCAGATGATAAACTGTGGAAAAATTGGAACATCATTATATAAGCAGCGCGTGTGATCACTCTATATTACTCGAATCCGTTTCCTGTCAGACGACTATTGCGCCTGGTGTTTTTAATGATCACAGCGGGTGTGGTAACAATTTTATGCCACGCCGGCGCTGGAATAGACCCACGCGACCTGCGGGAAGCCGCGGACCGATACACCTTTTGGATGACCGACACCGGCGCAGAATCCATCAGTACCTTCCTGGCACCAGATCCCGCGTATGGAACAATTCTCGCAAAAGGACCGGCGCCGAAGGCTGAGAGCGATCACACGAGCACTCCAGAAGAAATTCCGGTAAGCATCAACGTATTATCAAATGACACACGTGGGACAAGCGAGGGAGATGAAGACGATGATGAGGAGGAGAATGATGAAGATTCCGAGATAGATCCGGGTACCGTGGATCTGAATCCCGATACAGACGGCGTTCAGTCAGCGGTGGCAACGGATGCGGGTTCTTTCACGGTGAATGAAAGTGGCGTCGTAACATTTTCTCCCTTTACCAATTTCTTTGGAAACACGGCCATCCAATACACGGTAAAGAGCAAAGGCAATGAGCGATCGAATGTCGCCACGCTGTCGATCGACGTTGTGAACGTAAATGATGCACCCGCCATCACAGGCACCAATAATTCAGTGCTCAACGCCGTGGCTGGCAAGCCAGTAACCATAACGTTGTCCGACCTCATCGTCGTGGATCCTGATAACGCGCAATCTGATCTGATCCTTATCGTCCTGGAAGGTGATAATTACAACGTCCTGGGAACGACAATCACTCCAAAGGCGGATGTTTCGGGGACCATGCCGGTGAAGGTACAGGTTGATGACGGTGTGGAGAAAAGCGCCGGGTTCACCTTAAACTTCAATGTTACACAGGAGAACGTAAAGCCAGTGATCACAGGGCAGAAAGCTCCGGCGACGACGCCCGAGGATGTTCCCCTGATCATTGGCTCTGAGTACCTCGATGTTACCGACCCCGACGACGCGTGGCCGGCGGACTTTACCATCCAGGTGGCAGACGGGGATAATTATACCGTTTCCGAGCAAACAATTACTCCTGCAGAGAATTTTTCAGGTGCTCTTGTCGTCCCGGTTACAGTGAACGATGGAGAAAGCACCAGTGACGCGTTCAATTTGCAGGTGACCGTTACCGCGGTCAACGATCCGCCGGTCATCACGGGTCAGGATCCAAATCCACTCGCGGTCGGCAACAACCAGACATTTGCGATAGGTACAACAAATCTGCAGGTCACAGATCCGGACAATACTTATCCCACAGATTTCACCATCGAAGTGCTTGCGGGAGCGAACTACACGTTTAACGGCGCGAGCGTTACGCCATCACCGGGATTTTCCGGTCCGCTGACAGTAAACGTGGCCGTGCGCGACCTCGCTGACAGGAGCGATCCGTTTGCGTTCAGCGTGTCCGTTGCGCCAAACGCCACACCGGTAATTACTGGTCATACAGCTCTCTCAACGAACGAAGACACGTCGCTGACCATAGCACTTTCCAACCTTTCAGTGACGGATCCCGACAATCCTTATCCCACGGGATTTTCGCTCGCAATAGCTGCCGGAGCCAATTACACCGTGGCAGGAAACACGATTACACCCTCCCCGAATTTCGCCGGCGAGCTGACAGTTCCGGTCACCGTGAACGATGGAACCAATACAAGCGCGCCTTTTTCGGTCACGATCACCGTGAATGCGGTCAACGACGTTCCGGTGATCACTGGTCATGTCCCGCTGAGCGTTGCAGAAAACCAAAGTATCACCCTCGACCTGTCACACGTGACGGTCGTAGATCCTGATGGTCAGTCTCTGACGCTATCCGTTATCTCATCGCCGGAATATTCAGTGTCCGGAAATGTAGTTACGCCGCCTGCAGGATTCCATGGGAATCTGTCAGTAGGAGTCATGGTATCTGATGGCGTGGTGAACAGTGCACCGTTCAACGTGCAAATAACGGTTACGCCTGTCAACGATCCCCCCGCGATAACTGCCCAGCGCAGTATCGTGATAGCTGAAGGCGCGGCGATCTCGCTTTCAGCCGCAGATGTAACGGTAAGCGATCCCGACAACACTGGTGGATTCACGCTGGCCGTACAGCCAGGGTCCAACTATACATTCACAGGAACAACAGTAACTCCTGTCACCGATTTTTTTGGCGACCTTCATGTAAACGTAGTGGTAAACGACGGAGTGGCTAACAGTGCCGTGTTTCCGCTGCTGATCACTGTAACCCCTGTGAATGATCCACCGGTGATCAGCGGTCATACTGGTATATCAATGAGCGAAGATACACCCAGGGCCATCGCATTGGGCGAACTGATTGTGTCGGATCCGGATAACACGTATCCGACGGGGTTCACGCTGATCGTTTCACCAGGATTGAACTATTCGGTAAGCGGAAATACCGTCACGCCGGCGCCTGATTACTCGGGGCCGCTGAATGTCCAGGTGCAGGTAAACGACGGCGTCCTTACCAGCAATCCTTTTACACTTGCATTGACTGTTCTTCCCGTGAATGATAAACCGGTCATTACCGGCCAGGTCCCGCTGGAAACTGCGGAGGACACACCGGTATCCATCGCGCTCACGCATTTAGATGTACTCGATGTGGATAATGTCTACCCAGGCGGATTTACACTTGCAGTCTCATCCAATGCAAATTATTCAGTGAGCGGAACAACCATCACGCCCGCGACAGATTTCAACGGGACCCTCAATGTTCCGGTGACAGTGAATGATGGCGCTGCGAACAGCGAACCATTTCTTTTTCAGATACAGGTAGGCAATGCCAATGACGCGCCACTAATTACGGGACAAAGTACATTAAGCACGAACGAAGAAACTCAGGTGACGCTTGCGCTGTCGCATCTCACCGTATCTGATCCGGACAACCCGTTCCCTACCGGATTTACCCTTCTGGTATCGCCGGGTACCAATTACACCGTGTCCGGCACGACAATCACTCCTGCAGTAAACTTCGCTGGAGTGCTGACAGTACCCGTCCGCGTAAATGATGGTGTAAATAACAGTCCTACCTTCGACTTTCAGTTACAGGTTAATCAGATCAATGACCCGCCTGCATTTGCGGCTATCGCGAATCAACAGATCGCGGAAAATACACCTGCAGGTTCCGCTACCATCACAGGCATCACGAAGGGTCCGTTCGAGGATTACCAGCAACTCACTTTTGTCGCCAGTTCAAACAATACCAGTGTGATCGCGGACCCGGTGATCCAATACAATGGCACGGCTACCACGGCGGTGCTTTCTTACGTTGTCAAACCCAATACCTCCGGTGTTGTGACAATCACCATTGTGGCCATAGACAACGGTTCCAACACCGCGCCGAACCAGAATTCATACACGTCATCCTTTCAGGTTAACGTAACAGAGATAAACACAGCACCGACATTGAATGTCATCAACACCATCACCATCATGGAGGATGCGGAGAAGCAGAATGTTCCGCTCGGAGGGATCAGTCCCGGCCCAGGCGAAACGCAGCCCGTTACTGTGACGTCCTCAACGAATAAGCCGGATATTTTTGA